>NZ_JBHVWC010000019.1:39808-114103 GCF_042882445.1 Kitasatospora sp. NPDC058218
AAGGGCACGCCCGTGATGGTGCCGCCGCCGGACTTCAACCCCTTCGCCCCGCTGCCGCCCGACACCCTCACCGCCCCCGAGGCCGCACCACCCGCCGTCCAGGCCGTCGACCCCTTCGGCACGGTGACGGCCGACCAGCCGAACGACCCGTTCGGGACCACCGTCCCGCAGCAGCCCGCGGCCGTCCCGCCGCCGCCCACGGCCCCGCCGGCCGTTCCCGCGCCGACCGTCACCCTGCCGACCGCCGACCCGGCGGCCGAGGACGGGCCGGACGACCCGGAGCGCCGGCCCAAGGGCACGCCCGTGATGGTGCCGCCGCCGGACTTCAACCCCTTCGCCCCGCTGCCGCCCGACACCCTCACCGCCCCCGAGGCCGCACCACCCGCGGCGCCGGAGACCAGCCCCTTCGGCTGAGACCGGCCCCCTCGACCGAGCACGGCCCCGCCGGCGGCCGCCCCACCGGGGGCGCCCGCCGGCGCCGTGCCGTCCTGCCATGTTCACCACCACCAACTGGTACAGACCTATTGCCAGTTGCCGACCGGCTCCCTACCCTCGGGGAGCACAGGATCCTCACGGCACCCCGACGGCCCGAGGTCTCCGGTTCCGCGCCGCCCACGGCCCGGAGCTCCCGCACGCTCGCTCCACGCACCTGACACCTCCCCACAGGTAACGGGGCGACCCGGCATGCCCGGAGGCCCCAGGACAGGAGCCACACCCATGCGCAGACGTCGGATCAAGCTGCCGCTGCTGGCCGCCGGGACCCTGATCGTCCCGCTGCTCGCCGTCTCCCTGCCCAGCACCGCCGCCCACGCCGCCGGGTCCGCCACCGCGGCCCTCACCAAGGGCAGCGACTGGGGCAGCGGCTACGAGGGCAGTTACACCATCACCAACGGCTCCGGCACCGCCATCAACGGCTGGACCCTGGAGTTCGACCTGCCGGCCGCCAACACGGTCGCCTCGCTCTGGAACGCGAGCTACACGACGGCGAGTTCGCACGTCACGGTCAAGAACCCCGGCTGGGCCGCCAACCTCCCGCCCGGCGGCACGTACAACTTCGGCTTCAACATCGCCTATTCGGGCACTTACAAGCCGCTGCTCAACTGCAAGCTGAACGGCCAGCCGTGCGACGGCACCGGCGGCGACCAGAGCGCGCCGACCGTCCCGGGCAACCTCCAGGCCGGCACCACCACCCAGACCACGGTCGACCTGTCCTGGACGGCGAGCACCGACAACGTCGCGGTCACCGGGTACGACGTGTACCAGGGCGCCACCAAGGTGGCCACCACGGACGGCAGCGCCACCGGCGTCACCGTCCAGGGCCTGACCGCCGGCACCGCCTACCAGTTCACCGTGCAGGCCTTCGACGCGGCGGGCAACCACTCGGCCGCCGCCGGCCCGGTGAGCGCCACCACCAAGCCGCCGACCGACCCGGACAAGCAGGCCCCGAGCACGCCCGGCACGCCGGTCGTCACCGGCTCGGACGCCAACAGCATCTCGCTCACCTGGGGGGCCAGCACCGACAACGTCGACGTCACCGCCTACGACGTCTACAACGGCACCGCGCTCGCCGCGACCGTCACCGGCACCTCCGCCACCGTGGGCAACCTGGCACCGGACACCTCGTACACCTTCACCGTGAAGGCCCGCGACGCGGCCGGCAACGTCTCCCCGGCCTCGAACCCGGTGAGCGGCAAGACCCAGCCCGGCGGGAGCAACCCCGGCGCGCTGAAGATCGGCTACTTCACCCAGTGGAGCATCTACGCCCGCGGCTACAGCGTGAAGCAGCTCGACACCTCCGGCTCGGCCGGCCGCCTCACCACGCTCAACTACGCCTTCGCCAACATCCACCCGACCACCAAGCAGTGCTTCATCACCAACAAGGCGGCCGGGCCGGACAACGACCCGAACGCGGGCGACGGCGCCGGTGACGCCTGGGCCGACTTCGGCAAGGGCTGGGACGCGGGCAGCTCGGTGGCCGGCACCACCGACACCTGGGACCAGAAGCTGGCCGGCAACTTCAACCAGTTGAAGCAGCTCAAGGCCAAGTACCCCAACCTCAAGATCCAGATCTCGCTGGGCGGTTGGTCGTACAGCAAGTGGTTCTCCGACGCGGCCGCCACCGACGCCTCCCGCAAGGCGCTGGTCAGCTCCTGCATCGACATGTACATCAAGGGGAACCTGCCGGTCATCGACGGGCGCGGCGGCGCGGGCAGCGCGGCCGGCATCTTCGACGGCATCGACCTCGACTGGGAGTGGCCGGCCTCCGGCGGGCACGACGGGAACATCTTCCGGCCCACCGACAAGGCCAACTACACCCTGCTGGCCCAGGAGTTCCGCCGCCAGCTGGACGCGCTCGGCACCACCACCGGCAAGCACTACACGCTGAGCGCCTTCCTCCCGGCCGACCCGGCGAAGATCACCGCGGGCATCGACATCCCCGGTCTGTTCGGCGCCTTCGACTTCGCCACCATCCAGGGCTACGACTACCACGGCGGCTGGGAGATGAGCACCAACCAGCAGTCCGCCGTCAAGCTCGCGGCGGGCGACCCGAGCACCCCGGACCGCCAGTTCAGTTCGGAGATCGCCATCGGCGCCTACGTCACCGGCGGCGCTCCGAAGAGCAAGCTGACCCTGGGCATCCCGTTCTACGGACGCGGCTGGACGGGCGTGCCGCGCGGCACCACCAACGGCCTCTTCCAGCCCGCCACCGGCCCCGGCCCGGGGACCTACGAGGCCGGGTTCGAGGACTACAAGAAGCTCAAGCAGATGGCCACCGGCGGCGGTTACACCATCTACCGGGATCCGGTGGCCGGCCACGCGTACATCTACAACGGGTCCGTCTTCTACACCTACGACGACCCGATCGAGATCGCCCGCAAGACCGCCTGGATCAAGTCCCAGGGGCTGGCCGGCGCGATGGTGTGGGCCTTCGACGGTGACACGCCCAACGGCGAGCTGATGGCCGCGGTGGACAACGGCCTGAAGTAACGCGGAGACCCCGCCTGGCCCGGCGAGCCGCTCAGTCGGCGCGGCGGGCCAGGTGGACCACGTCCGGCACACCCCGGGCGACCGCGACCTCGTGGGTGGCCACGTCCGAGAAGCCCGCCGCGCGCAGCGCCTCCTCGAAGGCCGGGGAGGGCTGCGCGCTCCAGACCGCCAGCACCCCGCCGGGCCGCAGCCGGTGCCGGAGCACCGCCAGCCCGTCGGCGCCGTAGAGCCCGGCGTTGGAGTCGGTGACCGTCCAGTCCGGACCGTTGTCGATGTCCAGGCAGAGCGCGTGGTAGCGCTCGCCGTCGGCCGCCGCCAGGTACTCCAGCAGGTCGGTGTGGAGCACCGCCACCCGCTCGTCCTCCAGCGCGCCGGCCGAGAAGGCGCCCAGCGGACCGCTCCGGTGCCAGTCGATGATCGCGTTCTCGCGCTCGACGATCGCGATCCGGCCCCAGCGCGGCTCGGCCACCGCGTACGCCAGCGAGAAGCCCACGCCGAGCCCGCCGATCAGCACCGCGGGCCGCTCCACCGCGGTGCCGGTCCGGTCCAGCTCGTCCAGCGCCGCCTGGATCAGCAGCCGCTCGGAGCGGCCGTCGGCGGTGTCCATCAGGAAGCAGCCGTTGGCGATGATCTCGAACTGCCGTCCGCGCCGGCGCAGGACCACCTCGCCGAACGGACCCTCCCGCCGGTCGAGCGTGACAACGGCCTCCTGGCCGTCCCGTTCGGGCAGTGCGGTGGACATGCGGCGCTTCCTCCCAGGTGCGGGTGCGGGTGCGAACGGCTCGGCGAACGAGCACCCGCCCGACAATAGCGGAGGCCCCGGCCCGACCGGTCACGTCGTGATCAGCACCCCCGCGTAGCTGACACCCGCGACCATCACCCAGGAGGCCAGGCCCAGCAGGGCGATCCGCCCGCCGGTTCGCAGCAGGGTGGGCAGGTGCACGGCGCTGCCGAGGCCGAACAGCGCGGCCGCCAGCAGCAGCTCCTGCGCGTCCCCGGCCAGGGTGAGCGCCCGTTCGGGCAGGACGCCGGTGGTCCGCAGCACGATCATCGCGAGGAAGCCGGCCACGAAGAGCGGCACGATCGGCGGCCGCTTGCCGACGGTCGCGGTGGCGCCCCGGCGCGAGCGCCGCACCGCGACGGCGACCCCGGCGACCAGCGGCGCCAGCAGCACCACCCGCATCAGCTTGACCAGGACCGCCTCGCGCAGCGCGCCCGCGCCACCGGTCTGCGCGGTGGCGACCACCTGGCCGACGTCGTGCACGCTGGCACCGACCCAGCGCCCGAACTCGGCCTCGCCGAGCCCGAGCGGCTGGTGGAGCAGCGGGAGGACGGCGATGGCGAGGGTGCCGCAGAGGGTGACCAGCGCGACGGAGGCGGCGACGTCCTCCTCCTCACTGCCGGCGGCCTGGCTGACCGCGCCGATCGCCGAGGCCCCGCAGATCGAGTACCCGGTGGCGACGAGCAGCGGCTGGTCGCCGGGCAGGCCGAGCCGGCGCCCGAGCCAGATGGTGCCGGCGAAGGTGGCGGCGACGACGGCGATCACCATGGCGACGGTGGCCCAGCCGAGGCCGACCACGTCGCCCAGGCCGAGCTTGAGTCCGAGCAGGACGATGCCGAGCCGCATCAGCCGCCGCCCGGCGGTGGAGAGGCCGGGCCGGGCCACCCCCCGGACCACCGGCCGCAGTCCGGGCAGGTGGGCGGCGGCCATGCCGAGCACCACGGCGGCGGTGAGCTTGGGCACGGCGGGGACGGCCTGGTGGACGGCGAGCGCGGCGGCCACGCCGAGCGCGGCGAGCAGCAGCCCGGGGGCATCGCCGCCGAGCGGGGGCAGTGCGCGGGTGCGGACGCCGCGGTCCCGAATGGTCAGTGCCACGGCGCGCTCACCGCTGGTCGTCGGCGGGCAGCCGGTAGACGCGCCGGATGCTGGTGCCCAGCCGGGCGACGTCGGCGCCGTAGACGTGGATCGAGATGGCGGTGGAGGAACAGGCGTTGCGGACGAGGTGGATGTCGCCGGGTGGGGCGAAGGCGGCGACGGTGCCGGCCGGGCCGACCACGTGCTCGGTCTCCACCAGGTGGGCGGTGCGCCCGTCGGAGACCAGCCGGTAGCGGGTCTCGCTCTCCTGGCCCCGGTGGACGCCGGCCACGCACCAGGACACGTGGTCGTGGATCGGGGTCTGCTGGCCGGGCAGCCAGACCAGGGCGACGACGGAGAAGCCGCCGTCGGCCTCGGCGTGCAGGACGTGCTGGCGGTAGCGCTCCGGATCCCCCTCGCGCTGCTCGTCGGTGAGCAGGTCGGCGTCCCCCAGGTGCGGGGCGAGCCGCTCGCCGACCAGGTAGGCGGTGAGTTCCGGCGGCAGGCCGCGGTCCACGACCGCGCGGATCTCGCCGACCAGGGCGGTCATTCGCTCGGTGAGCCGGTCGCTGCCGACCGTGGCTGAGGGTGTCATGCCAGCAGGTTCGACCCGGCCGACCCATCACGTCCAAGGAGGGTTCTTTCGCGTTCTCCCAAAGCCCGCTTATGGGTCGGCGGGGATCAGCAGCCGACCCTCGCCGCCGCCGCGGACCGCAGCTGGTCCAGCACCAGCGCGGTGGCCGGGATCCGGCGGTGCTCACGGAGCACGTACGCGCTCACGTGCCGGCGCAGGTGCGGCTCGACGGCGCGCCCGGTGACCTTGCGGTGGCACATGAAGGAGAGCACCAGCGCGGGCATCAGCGCGATCCCGACCCCGGCGGCGACCAGGCTCTGCACCGCCAGGTTGTCGTCGGTGGAGAAGACGATGTCGGGTGCGTAGCCCTCCTCCGCACAGACGTGCAGCAGGTTGGCCCGACAACGCGGGCAGCCGGCGATCCAGCGTTCGCCGTCGAGGTCGGCGAGCCGGACGGCGTGCCGGCGGCCCAGCGGGTGGCCGACC
The DNA here is from genome assembly GCF_042882445.1 of Kitasatospora sp. NPDC058218. Classification (NCBI taxonomy): domain Bacteria; kingdom Bacillati; phylum Actinomycetota; class Actinomycetes; order Kitasatosporales; family Streptomycetaceae; genus Kitasatospora; species Kitasatospora sp. NPDC058218. Next base: position 45,712 of record NZ_JBHVWC010000019.1, read on the forward strand.
GGCAGCAGCACGGTCAGCAGGTCCTCCATCAGCGGTATCTCGTCCAGCTCGGGCGGCAGCTCGACGGCGGCGCCCGGGTAGCGGAAGGACAGCGCGATGTCGCACTCGCCGCGCAGCAGCCGCTGCACGGAGTCGGGCGGTTCGGCCTCCAGCAGTTCGACCCGGACGCCGGGGTGGTCGGCCAGCAGCCGCGCCATCGCCTGGGGTATCAGGGTCGCGTTGGCGCTCGGGAACGCGCAGACCCGGACTCTCCCGGCGCGCAGCCGGGCGAGCGCGGCGAGTTGCTGCTGGGCGGCGGAGAGGCTGCCGAGGATCAGCTCGGCGTGCCGGGCGAGTGCCTCGCCGGCCTCGGTGAGGCGCAGCCCGCGCCCGGCCCGGGTGAACAGCGGCACTCCGACGGACCGCTCCAGCGCCTTCATCTGCTGGGTGATGGCGGGCTGGGTGTAGCCGAGCTCGCGGGCGGCGGCCGAGTAGGAGCCGGCCCGGACGACCTCGTGAAAGGTCCTGATGTGCCGCGAGTCGAATACCGGCTCCACTGCCCCTCCCCCTGCCTGCTCCCCTGGTCCCAGGGAATCATAAGCAGACTTTGGAGGTCTCGGCGCTGATCCCGCTCGTACCTATGGTTCACCTGCGGAGCTTCCGCCCCGCCGGCTCCTACTCCTCCGGTGGCAGCCCGAGCACCAGCCCGGCCTCGGCCACCGGCGCGCCGCCCTGCGTGCTCGGGCTGCGCCGGGTGCGGCGCTCGACCCAGCGGGCCAGCCAGGAGAGCGCCAGACACATCCCGATGTAGATCGGCGCGATCACCATCACCACCGGGATGAACGGCAGGTCGTAGTCCAGGTTGGTGGCGATCAGCTTGCCCGCGTGCAGGAACTCCTCGTAGGTGATCAGGAAGCCCAGCGAGGTGTCCTTGAGCGCCACCACCAGCTGGCTGATGATGGCCGGCAGCATCGCCCGGTTGGCCTGCGGCACCAGGACGTACGACATCACCTGGGTCTTGCGCATGCCCAGCGCGTACGCCGCCTCGCGCTGCCCGGCGGGCACCGCCAGCACGCCGGCCCGGAACACCTCGGCCAGCACCGAGCCGTTGTACAGCACCAGGCCGGCCACCAGCGCCCAGAGCGGCTCCACCTTGAGCGCGACGAAGATGAAGAAGATCATCACCAGCACCGGCATGGCCCGGAAGAACTCGACCACCAGCGTGGAGAACCAGCGCACCACCCGGTGGTCGGAGAGCCGCCCGGCCGCGAACAGCGCGCCGAACGGCAGCGCGAACAGCACCGTCCACCCGAAGGCCTTGAGCGTGTTCCCCAGCCCGCGCAGCAGCAGCTCCTGCACGCCCTGGTACTCGAAGGCCATCCACTTCTGGTAGGTGAACTGGTTGGTGTGGAACAGCATGTAGACGATCCACCCGAGCAGCGCGGCGATCGCCAACAGGGCGATCAGGCCGTACAGCCGGTGCCGGGCGAGCGCCTTCGGACCGGGGATGTCGTAGAGCGCCGAGGCTTCCACCGTCATCGCGACACCGCCACTCGTCGTTCCAGCACGTTGAAGACGGCACTGACGGCCAGGGTGATGATCAGGTAGCCGACGGCGATCCAGACGAAGGTCCAGACGATGCTGTACCCCAGCTCGTTGATGGTCCGGTAGCTGCCGAGCAGTTCGGTCACGCTGAACGAGCCGGCGATCGCGGTGTTCTTGGCCAGCGCGATCATCACACTGCCGATCGGGGCGACCACCGACCGGTACGCCTGGGGCAGCACCACCAGGCTCATCGTCTGGCCGAAGGTCATGCCCAGGCTCCGGGCCGCCTCGCCCTGGCCTCCCGGCACGGTGTTGACCCCCGCCCGCATCGCCTCGCAGACGAACGCCGAGGTGTAGCAGCCGAGCGCGAGCACCGCGAAGGTGAAGAACGGCAGCGTGATGTCGAACCGCGGCAGGCCCAGCACCACGATGAAGAAGAGCAGGGTCAGCGGCGTGTTGCGCAGCAGCGTCACCCAGACCGTCCCGAACACCCGCAACGGCCGCACCGGTGAGACCCGGAAGCCGGCGATCAGCACCCCCAGCACCAGGGAGAGCACGGCACTCACCGCGAACAGCGAGAGGGTGCCGAGGAAGCCCTCCCAGTAGGTCGACCAGTTGTCGGTCAGCGTTTTCACGGCGCGGCCCTCTCAGTACCGGTCGATCGGCGGCGGGGTGGGCGCGGGCACCCCGGACAGGCCGAGGGTGGCGTCGTAGGCCTTCTTCCAGTCGCCGTTCTCCTCGTGGCGCGCCAGGGCGTCGTTCAGCGCGCCGCGCAGCACCGTGTCGTCCTTCGGCGTGCCGATCCCGTACGGCTCCTCGGAGAACAGCGGTCCGACCACCTTGAGCTCGTCCGGCACCTTGGCCGCGTAGCCCATCAGGATCGTGTTGTCCGTGGTGACGGCGTCCACCTGGCCGGTGATCAGGTTGTCCACGCAAGCCGAGTAGGTGTCGTAGCCGATCAGCCTGACCTCGGGGTACTGCTTCTGGATCCGCTGGTACGGGGTGGAGCCCGCCGCCGAACAGACCTTCTTGCCGTTCAGGTCCTGCGGGCCGTGGATGGTCTCGTCGTTCCTGCGCACCAGCAGCGACTGGCCGGCCAGGTAGTACGGCCCCGCGAAGCCGACCAGCTTCTTGCGGTTGTCGTTGATGGTGTACGTGCCGACGTAGTAGTCCACCTGCCCGTTCTGCAGGGCGGTCTCCCGGTTGGCGGAGGCGATCGTCCGGAACTCGATCCGGTCGGGGGCGAAGCCCAGGTCGGCGCCGACCATCTTGGCGATCTCGATGTCGAAGCCGGAGTACTGCCCGGTGGCCGGGTTCTTCTGGCCCAGGTAGGGCTGGTCCTCCTTGGCCCCCACCACCAGGTGGCCCCGGGCGCGCGCCGCGTCCAGGGTGGGCGAGCCGGTGATGCCGGCGCCGTCCTGCACCTGGTAGCTGGGCAGCGCGCTGGGCTGCGGTCCCTTCGGTGCCGGGGTGCCCTCCTTGCCGCAGCCGGCCAGCAGGGCGATCACGGCCGCGGCGGCGAGCATCCACTTCCTCGTCACGGCGCCGCCTCAGTGCTTGAGGATCTTGGACAGGAAGTCCCGGGCACGGTCGCTCTCCGGAGCGCCGAAGAAGTCCTCGGGGGCGCGGTCCTCGACGATCCGCCCGTCGGCCATGAACACCACCCGGTTGGCAGACGCACGGGCGAACCCCATCTCGTGGGTGACCACCACCATGGTCATGCCCTCGTGCGCGAGCTGGCGCATGACGTCCAGCACCTCGTTGATCATCTCGGGGTCGAGGGCGGAGGTGGGCTCGTCGAAGAGCAGCGCCTTGGGCTCCATGGCGAGCGCGCGCGCGATCGCCACGCGCTGCTGCTGCCCCCCGGAGAGCTGCGCCGGGTACTTGTCCGCCTGGGCGACCAGCCCGACCCGCTCCAGCAGGGCCCGGGACTTCGCGTCCGCCTCCGCCCGCGACCGGCCGCGGACCTTGATCTGCGCCAGCGAGACGTTCTGCAGCACGGTCTTGTGGGCGAACAGGTTGAAGGACTGGAACACCATCCCGACATCGGCGCGCAGCAGGGCGAGGCCCTTGCCCTCCTCGGGCAGCGGCCGGCCGTCGATCGAGATGGTGCCGGACTCGATCGGCTCCAGCCGGTTGATCGCCCGGCAGAGGGTGGACTTCCCGGAGCCGGAGGGGCCGATCACCACCACGACCTCGCCGCGCCCCACCGTCAGCTCGATGTCCTGCAGCACGTGCAGTTCGCCGAAGTGCTTGTTGACGCCGCGCAGCTCGATCAGCGGCTCGAAGGCCGGCGGCCCCGGCGCCGGCGCCGCCGTCACTTTCCGCGCCGCCCCTTCAGCAGCCAGCCCAGCGCGCCACCCGCGACGAGGGTGGCGAGCAGGGCGATCCAGAGCGGCGCGGTGACGGTGAACACCCAGAACTGGATCTTCACCTTGTCGAGGTTGGCGAACAGGAACCACACCGCGAGCACGACGATGACGCCGATCCCGATGTACCGGGTGGGGATGCCACCGATCTCGTTGCGCTTGGAGCCGGCCGAGCCGTCTGAAATCTTGGTCACACGCGCAGTCTGCGGGCCGGTCGGCCGACTTGTCCGGTTACGCGCCCGGGAGTAACCCGCACGGGGCAACCCTTCCCCGTGCGGGTTTGCGCGGCGTCACCGGGCGTCGGTGGGCCCGCCGGTCACCGCTCGTCCCGCCAGGACCGCCAGAGCGCCGCGTACGGACCGCCGGCCGCGACCAGCTCGGGGTGGCTGCCGTACTCGCTGATCCGCCCGCCCTCGACCACGGCGATCACGTCCGCGTCGTGCGCGGTGTGCAGCCGGTGCGCGATGGCGATCACCGTCCGGCCCTCCAGCACCCGGGAGAGCGAGCGCTCCAGGTGCCGGGCGGCCCTCGGGTCCAGCAGCGAGGTGGCCTCGTCCAGGACCAGGGTGTGCGGGTCGGCCAGCACCAGCCGGGCCAGCGCCAGCTGCTGGGCCTGCGGCGCGGTCAGTGCGGTGCCGCCCGAACCGACCTCGGTGTCCAGCCCGTGCGCCAGCGCGTCCACCCAGTCCCCGGCGTCCACCGCGTCCAGCGCGGCGCGCAGCTCGGTGTCGGCGGCGTCCGGCGCGGCCAGCCGGAGGTTGTCCCGCAGGGTGCCGACGAAGACGTGGTGCTCCTGGTTGACCAGCGCCACCTGGGCCCGGACCCGCTCGGCCGGCATCCGCGAGAGCGCCGCCCCGCCGAGCGTCACGGTGCCCCGGCCGGGTGCGTAGATCCCGGCCAGCAGCCGGCCCAGGGTGGACTTCCCCGCGCCGGAGGGCCCGACCAGCGCGACCCGGCTGCCCGGGGCGACGTCCAGGCTGATGCCGTGCAGCACGTCGGCGCCCTCGCGGTAGCCGAACCGGACGCCGTCCGCCCGGACGTGCCGGCCGTCCGGGTGGGCGTCCTCGTCGCTCTCGTGCTCCGGCACCTCGCGCACCCCGACCAGCCGGGCCAGCGAGGCCTGCCCGATCTGCAGCTCGTCGTACCAGCGCAGGATCAGGTCGACCGGGCCGGTCAGCGCCTGGGCGTAGAGCACCCCGGTGGTCAGCTGGCCGACGGTGATCCAGCCCCGCAGGGTGAACAGGCCGCCGAGCAGCAAGGTCCCGAGCACGGCCAGGGTGTAGACCGCGTCGATGGTCGGGAACCAGACCGAGCGCAGCCAGAGGGTGTACCGCTCCCAGGCGAGCCACTCACCGAGCTTGCGGTCCGTCAGCCGGACCCGCTCGTCGCCGAGGCGCAGCGTCTCGACCGTCCGCCCGGCGTCGACCGTCTCCGCGAGCACGGTGTTCACCGCGGCGTAGCCGGCCGACTCGTTGCGGTAGGACTGCGGGGCCCGCCGGAAGTACCAGCGGGAGCTCACCAGCAGCAGTGGCAGGCCGATCAGAGAGGTGAGCGCGAGCAGCGGCGAGGTCACCACCAGGGCGCCGATCACCAGCAGCAGCGAGACCACGGCGACGGCCAGCTCGGGCACCGCCTCGCGGACCGACTTGTCGAGCCGGTCGATGTCGGTGGTGCCCCGGGAGACGAGGTCCCCGGTGCCGGCCCGCTCCAGGACGCCGGTCGGCAGCGTCACCGACCGGACCAGGAAGTCCTCCCGGAGGTCGGCCAGCACGCGTTCACCGAGGACGCTGCCGCGCAGCCGCGACCACCAGGTGAAGGCGGACTGCACGACCAGCGCCAGCAGGTACCAGGCGACGGCGACCGCGATGGTGGACTCGGCGGTGCCGGTGGCCAGCGACTCGACCAGCGTGCCGAGCACCCAGGGGCCGACCAGCCCGGCCACGGTGGCCACCGAGTGCAGGCCCACCACCGCGGAGAAGCCGGCCCGGTGCCGCCGGGCGAGCAGCCGCAGGTAGGCCCGGACGGCGGTCGGGGAGCCGACCGGCAGGGTGGTGGCCGGCCCTTGCTCCTGATGGACGGGGGGCTTCATACGGTGCTCCTGGGCTGGGCGGGACGGCGGACGGGGGCGCGGTTCACACGCTCTCCCCGACGGCTGCCGGCTCCTCGTCGCGGGTGACCACGGCGCGGTAGGCGGGTTCGGTGTGCATCAGCTCGCGGTGGCGTCCCGCCGCGGCGGCCCGGCCGTCCTGGACCAGCACCACCCGGTCCGCCTGGTCGAGCAGCAGCGGGCTGGTGGCGAACACCACCGTGGTGCGCCCCTCCCGGCTCTTGCGCAGCCCGGTCGCGATCCGGGACTCGGTGTGGGCGTCGACCGCGCTGGTGGGCTCGTCCAGGACGAGCACCGGCGGGTCGGCCAGCAGCGCGCGGGCGAGCGCCAGCCGCTGGCGCTGGCCGCCGGAGAGCGAGCGGCCGCGCTCGGTGATCCCCGCCCGCATGGCGTCGCCCCCGCACTCGGGCGAGCCGTCGACCAGCGCGTCCAGGACGTCCTCGGCGCGGGCGGCGGCCAGTGCCTCGGCGGGCGTGACCCGGCCCGAGGCGGGGATGTCGAACAGCTCGGCCAGGGTGCCGGAGAGCAGCACCGGCTCCTTGTCGTGGACCAGCACCGCCGCCCGGGCCTCGGCCAGCGGGACGGCGTCCAGCTCGGTGCCGCCCAGCCGGACGGAGGACTGCGGCTGCTCGCCCTCACCCAGCGGGACGTGCCCGCCGAGCCGGCCGGCGAGCGCCCCGGCGAAGTCCGGGTCGCCGCAGACGACGGCGGTCAGCTCGCCGGCCCGGACGGTCAGCCCGGAGACCGGGTCGTACAGGTCTGCCTCGCCGGGCCCGGTCAGCACGGCCTCGGCGGTGCCGGTCGTCCGGCTGAGCGAGAGCACCCGGACGGCCCGCCCGGCGGAGACCCGGGCGACGCTCCAGGCGTGCGCGGCCTCGCCGAGGATGCGCAGCGGCGAGGCCAGGTAGGCGGTGGCGCCGTACACGGCGACGAGGGTGCCGATCCCGATCTCTCCGCGCGCGGCCAGCCGGGCGCCGTACCAGGTGACGCCGACCACGAACAGCCCCGGCAGCAGGACCTGCTGGGCCTGCATCAGCGACCAGATCCGGGCCGAGCGGACGGCGGCCGCACGGACCTTCTGGGAGGCCGCCCGGTAGCGGTCGAGGAACAGCTCCTCGCCGCCGATGCCGCGCAGCACCCGGAGCCCGGCCACGGTGTCGGCGGCCAGCTCGGTCGCCTTGCCGCCGAGCGCGCGCTGTTCGGAGTAGCGCCGCTCGAACGGGCCCAGCAGCGGCCAGACGGAGGCGGCCAGCACCGGGACGCCGAGCAGGACGGCGAGGCCGAGCACGGGCTCGGCGACCAGCACGGCGGCGCTGACCGCCAGCCAGACGATCACCGCGCCGCGGAGCCGGGCGACCAGCTCGACGTACCAGCCGATCTTCTCGACGTCCCCGCTGCCGACCGCGACGATCTCGCCGGTGGCGATCCGCCGGGACAGGCCGGCGCCGAGGTGGGAGGCCTGACGGGACACCAGCTGGCGGATCTGGGTGGCGGCGTGGATCCAGTTCCACACCGCCTGGCGGTGCAGCATGACGGCGCCGAGGGCGGCGACGGCGGCCAGGGCCAGCACGGCGGCGCCGGCCCACCGGATGCCAGCGGTGTCACCGTCCACGGCGGCCTGGACGCCCAGGCCGAGCGGGACGGGCAGGGCCGCCCGGCTGCCCATCTCCAGCAGCGACCAGCAGGTGGCGAGCACCTGCCCGCGCCGCTGGCTGCGCTGCAGCCAGCGCAGGAAGGCGAGGGGGGAGGAGAGGTCCGGGTCGCCGGGATCGGCCAGCGGCAGGGTCTTGAGCGGCATGACGCTCCGTTGCGGGTGGTACGGGCGATTGGCACGGACGTGCTCGTCGCGCGGTGGCGCCGGGAGCACGGGAGGAGGGGCCGGTGCGGTCACGGCCGGGGCAGGTCAGGAGGTCATGGCAGCGAGCCTGCCAAGCCGGGTGTGATCTGCGCAACAGGTTTTCCGCTGCGCGCGCCCCCTCGGTACAGCCTGCGCACGCTGGTACAACGCGTCGGAAAATTCTTTGGCGGGCCGGGAACAATCCGGACAAGGCGCCGGTTGATCCACTCGAACCATATGGACAACCAGGAGGGCACCCCTTCCCGTGAGCAGCATCCCCAGCGTCACCCTCAACAACGGCTCGCAGATCCCGCAGCTGGGCTTCGGCGTGTGGCAGGTGCCGGACGCCGAGGCCACGGCCGCCGTCCGCACCGCCATCGAGACGGGCTACCGCTCGATCGACACCGCGGCGATCTACGAGAACGAGGCCGGCACCGGCCAGGCGATCACCGAGGCGATCGCGGGCGGCGTCGTCGCCCGCGAGGACCTCTACATCACCACCAAGCTGTGGAACTCGGGCACCCGCGACTGGTCCGGCCCGCAGGGCCGTGACGCGGTGCTGCGCGAGTTCGACGCCTCGCTGGCCAAGCTGGGCCTGGAGTACCTCGACCTCTACCTGATCCACTGGCCGCGCCCGATGCACGGCAGCTACCTGAACGTCTGGAAGGCCTTCGAGCAGCTCCGGGCCGACGGCCGGGTCAAGTCGATCGGCGTCTCCAACTTCGGCACCGAGCAGCTCACCCGCCTGCTCGGCGACGCCTCCGTCGCCCCCGCGCTGAACCAGGTCGAGCTGCACCCGTACTTCCCGCAGGACGAGCTGCGCGCCTTCCACTCGCGGCACGGCATCGCCACCGAGGCCTGGAGCCCGCTGGGCCAGGGCAAGGAGCTGCTCGCCGACCCCGCGCTGGTGCAGATCGCCGAGAAGCACGGCCGCACGGTGGCCCAGGTGGTGCTCCGCTGGCACCTGCAGAGCGACATCGTCGCGATCCCCAAGTCGGTCACCCCGTCCCGGATCAAGGAGAACCTGGACGTGACCGGCTTCGAGCTGGACGGCGCCGACCTCGCCGCGATCGCCGGCGTCGCCACCGGCGTGCGGATCGGCCCGGACCCGCAGGAGTTCGACTGGAACTGACACCCTCGGTGAGCACCGCGCCGGTGCCGCGCCCCTGAGGGAGCGTCAACACCGAAGGCCGCCTTCCCACATTCGGGTCGGCGGCCTTCGGTACGTTGGCGAATCGTTTTGGCTGGAACTCGACGGCGAAGCCTAGAGCCTGGCCGCCTTGGCGATCAGCGCCATCGCGGGTTCGTGCTCGTCCTCGTCCAGCGGAGCGAGCAGCAACCGCTGGACCTGGGCGACGCCCGCCGCCGAGCGGTGCAGCAGGTCCTGACCCGCCGGCGAGAGCGACAGCAGGTTGCGCCGCCCGTCCGAGGGGTCGCGCCGGCGCTGCACGAGGCCGCGCCGGACCAGCCGGCTGACCATCTCGGCCATCGTGGCCTTGTCCAGCGAGGCCAGCTCCCCGACCGTGCGCTGGTCCGCGCCCGGTTCCAGTTCGAGGGCGTCGAGCACCGCGTACTGCGGCGCCGTCAGCTCCGAACCGACGTGCTCCGACCAGAGCTTGGTGTGCACCTGCTGGCTCACCCTGATCAGATAGCCGATCGCCCGCTGGGCGTCCAGCATCGGCCGCGCGTCGGTGAGGACGGCGACCGCAGCGGGTTCAAGCCTGGCTATCTTGGCCATCACCCGGACAATCTCCAGCTGCTCCTCGGCCGCGAGCGGCTCGAAGAGCGTGCGCTGCACGCGGACCACTCCGCCGGTGGCCTCGCGCACCGCCTGTGCGCCGCTCTGCGAGAGAGCGAGCAGTTTGCGCCGGCCGTCGGCCGGATCGCGGCGTCGCAGCACCAGGCCGCGCCGGACCAGCCGGGCGACCATCTCGGCCATCGTGGCCTTGTCCAGCGAGGCGCGCTCGCCGACCGTCCGCTGGTCAGCACCCGGTTCGAGGGCGAGGACCAGCAGAACGGCGAACTGCGGAGCCGTGAGATCGGCTCCGACGTGTTCGGACCACAGACGGGTGTGTACCTGCTGTGCAACGCGGATCAGGTGCCCGGGCGACTGCTGCAGTCGCGCGGACACGCGGGTCGTCGGGATCTCCCCCAGCACCATGTATCCGTCCCGATGTCACACCCGGTGTGTGTGGGACACCCGGGTGGGGCAGTAACGGCGAGTGGGCGTCCCGCTGTGAGGGAGGGCGCTCCAGCCGTGCAGCCGGTGGCTGCTGGCGGACACTATACAAACGGCTGGCCCTCGCTGGCAGGCGGGGGCGGATAGTAGACGCAGGTTCGGCAACATTGGCATATTTACGCGCCGTGCCGACCCGGCGGTAACCCGTTCGCAGGAGAAAGCCGACCGGCCGGTCCTTACCCTCGGTCACCTGCGTCTTCCGCCCTGGCCGCGCACCCTACTCGCCGGTAGGGTATGGCCCACTCAGCGGTCCACCCCCGCCGGGCGACTCCGCGGGAGCCTCCCGGCGAGATCCGAGAGAGACGAGAGCGAGCATGACCGAGCAGAGCACCGCCCCCAGGGTCGCCGTCGTCACCGGCGCCGCACGCGGCTTGGGCGCCGCCACCGCCGAGCGCCTCGCGGCGGACGGCTACGCCGTCGCCGTGCTGGACCTGGAGGAGGCGGCCGGCAAGGACGTCGTCGACCGGATCACCGCCGCCGGCGGGCGGGCCGTCGCCGTCGGCGCGGACGTCTCGGACGCCGGACAGGTGCAGGCCGCGGTCGACCGGATCGCCGCCGAACTGGGCGCCCCGGTCGTCCTCGTGAACAACGCGGGCGTGCTGCGCGACAACCTGATCTTCAAGATGTCCGAGTCCGACTGGGACACGGTCATGAACGTTCACCTGCGCGGCGCGTTCCTGATGACCCGCGCGGTGCAGAAGCACATGGTGGACGCCGGCTTCGGCCGCGTGATCAACCTTTCCTCGTCCTCGGCCCAGGGCAACCGCGGGCAGGCCAACTACTCCGCCGCCAAGGCCGGCCTGCAGGGCTTCACCAAGACCCTGGCGATCGAACTGGGCCGGTTCGGCATCACCGCCAATGCCGTCGCCCCCGGATTCATCGCCACCGACATGACGGCGGCCACCGCGGCCCGGGTCGGGATGGAGTTCGAGGAGTTCAAGCGCGCCGCCGCCTCGCAGATCCCGGTCCAGCGGGTCGGCGTGCCCGAGGACGTCGCGAACACCATCTCGTTCCTGGCCGGCGAGGGCGCCGGATTCGTGTCCGGCCAGGTCATCTACGTGGCCGGCGGCCCCCTCGACTGAGCCACCGAACCTACACAGGGTTACCACGGAGTGGGAACCGGCGAGGCCGGTCTCCCACTCCGTTCGCTTTGCCGGCCCTTGGGAATCCACGATCGAGTATCGCTCGGACATTCGATAAGAGAATGTCGGAAAATCAGACGGGAATGACGACGATCCGGTCATTCAAACGCCTCCCCGAAGAATTCCGGATTCCGCCGGGAGCCGCCCCGACCTGCTGGGTAGGGTCACCGGCGTGCAAGCGCCGAGTGAATTGCAGGAGAACCCGATCACCCCCCGGGGACTCCCACACCGCACCCCCGGAGAATCCGGCTGGCCACCGCTCGCCCGGCGGCGGATCGGCCTGCTGGCCCTCACCGCGCTCGGCTACCTGGTGGTGGTGGCGGGCGTCCTCCTCGACACCCCGCTGGTCGACCTCGACTGGACGGTGCGCCTCGCCCGCCCCTACGAACGGTGGCCCAGCCTCGAACCGCTGCTCGACAACTGGGTGGTGGCCGGGCAGCGCGGCCCGTCCGCCGTCGCGGCCTTCGCCTGGCTCGGCTGGCGGGCCCACCGGCTGCGGCGGCTGCGCCCGCTGCTGGTGACGGGCACCGCCCTGCTGCTGCTCAATGTCACGGTCGGCGCGGTGAAGATCGTCACCGGCCGGCTGGGCCCGCACTACGCCCACTACGTCGGCTCGCCCGAGCTCTTCTCGGGCGGCACCATATTCCCCTCCGGACACACCGCCAACGCCGTGGTCACCTGGGGGGTGCTGGCGTACCTGGCGGTCCGCTGGCGGCGCTGCGGCGCGGTGCTCGCGGCTGCCACCGCCGGCTCGGTCGGGCTCACCACCGTCTACCTCGGGACCCACTGGGTCACCGACGTGCTGGCCGGCTGGGCCGCCGGCCTGCTGGTGCTGCTCTCACTGCCCCTGCTGGAGCCCCTGGTGAGCGCCGTCGAGAGCCGGCTCGCCCGGCGGTACGGGCCCGCGCTCACCCCTCCCAGCTGCGTTCCACGACCCCGTCGCGCACCGCGAGGTTGAGCCGCCCCTCCCGGTGGTCCATGGTCATCATCGCCCCGGGCGGCAGCACCCGCACCGATGCCCAACCGTGCCGACGGGCCAGCTCCTCCGCCCGCTCCACCCGCAGCCCCGCGTAGCCCTCCGCGTCCGCTTCCGTCATCGCCCCTCCCCCGCTCGTGCCCCGGACGTACGCTGGAATCGTAGACCGCACCCGGCCGACGGGAGGTGCACGGGCATGCGAGCCACCACACCGCGGCGCTGGCGGAGCGGCACCGAACCCAGAACCGCCCGGAGCGACCTCAAACTGCGCTATCTGCTCTCGCTGACGTTCACACCGCTGTTCGCCATCGCCACGGTGGCCTTCGCGGTCTGGGCCGCCAACTCACCGGCGTACGGCGCGCCCAGCCGGGGCACCCTCACCGGATTCGCGGTGGCCTGCGGAATCCTCACCCTGTTCGCCGTCGTCGATCTCGTCGTCGTCATCCGGCGCCGCCGGACCGAGCTCTGACGCGGTATCTCCCACGGAGTGGGAAGTCGGCCCGCCCGACTTCCCGCTCCGCCGCCGCCGCGCACGCTCAGCGGTTGCCGACCGCCTGCTTCACCAGCGTCCGCCCGAAGTCCCACATCAGGCCGCTCCCGCGGTGCGCGTCGTCCATCACGTCGGTGAAGGCGTCGATGAAGCGGTCCACGTCCCGATCGGTGATGATCAACGGCGGGATCAGCTTGATCACCTCCAGGTGGTCCCCGGAGACCTGGGTGAGGATCCGGTGCCGCTGCAACAGCGGGACGACCACCATCTGCGCGAACAGGCCCTTGCGCGCCGCCTGCAGGGCCGTCCACCCGGTCCGCAGCTTCAGCGACTTCGGCCGGCCGAACTCGATGCCGATCATCAGGCCCCGGCCGCGGACCTCGGCCAGCAGCTCGTACCGGTCGACCAGCGCGGCCAGCCGCTCCCGGAACCGGTCCCCGACGGCGCGGGCGTTCTCCACCACCTTCTCGTCCCGCATCACCTCCAGGGTCGCCAGGCCCGCCGCCATCGCCTGCGCGTTGGAACCGAAGCTGGCCGAGTGGACCAGCACCCGGTCCATCGAGGAGTAGACCTTCTCGAAGATCCAGCTCTTGCCGAGCGTCGCCCCGACCGGCACGTACCCGCCGGAGAGCGCCTTGGCCGCGCAGACCAGGTCGGGCAGCACCCCCTCCTCGTGCTGGTAGGCGAAGAACTCCCCGGTCCGGCCGATGCCGGTCTGCACCTCGTCGCAGATCAGCAGTGCCTTGTGCTCGTGCAGCAGGTCCTGCGCCGCGCGCAGCCAGCCGGGCGGGGGGGCCAGGACGCCCTTGCCCTGGATCGGCTCCACGATCAGCGCCGCGACATCGCCCTTCTTCAACTCCTTGGCCAGTGCCCCGAGGTCGCCGAGCGGGATCGCCGTGTCCGGCAGCAGCGGGTCGAAGCCCTTGCGGAAGCCGCTCTCGCCGTTGACCGAGAGCGAACCGGTGGTCAGCCCGTGGAAGGCGTGGTCGGCGTAGAGCACGCGCCGGCGCCCGGTGGCGTAGCGCGCGAACTTCAGCGCCGTCTCCACCGCCTCGGTGCCGCTGTTGCCGAAGAAGACCCGGTCCAGCCCGGGCGCGTGGGAGAGCAGCCGCTCCGCGAGCAGACCGGGCAGCGGCGAACAGTCGAACCGGACGAGGTCGGGCAGGTCGAGGTCCATCACCTGCTGGACGGCCCCGCGCACCACCGGGTGGTGCCGGCCCAGCGCGAAGATGCCGAACCCGGCCAGCATGTCGAGGTACTCGTTCCCCTCCGCGTCATAGAAGTACGGGCCCTCGGCGCGCTCGTAGTACTTGTCGAAGCCGATGGTGTGCAGCATCCGCGGCAGCTGCGGATTGAGGTAGCGGCTGTGCAACTCGTACCGTTCGCCACCGCGCTCGGCGAGCAGGGCGGCGAGGTCGAAGCGGGGCTCGGTGCTGTCGGGGTCAGCCGGCATGGCGCTGGTTCGCTCCTCTGGTCGGTAGCAGGTTCTTGGCGAAGGCCGCGGTCTGCGCGGCGACCCCGGTGCCGGTCAGACCGGTCTCCTCCAGGATCTCGCCCCGGGCGGCGTGGCCGAGGAACTCCTGCGGCAGGCCGAGCACCCGCACCGGGACGTCCACGTCGGCGTCCCGCAGCGCCTGGGCGACGGCCGCGCCGACGCCGCCGGTCCGGCCGTTGTCCTCGACCGTGACGACCAGCCGGTGCGCGGCGGCCAGCGCGGGCAGGGCCGGGTCGACCGGCTTGACCCAGCGCGGGTCGACGACCGTCGCGGTGAACCCCTCGGCCAGCAGCAGCCGCGCCGCGTCCAGCCCGGCGGCCGCGGTGGTGCCCACGGCGACCAGCAGGATCTCCGGCAGCTCCCCGGTCCGCAGCAACACGTCCACCCCGCCGACGCGCTCCACGGCCGGGACGGCCGGCCCGATGTTCCCCTTCGGGAACCGGACCACCGTCGGCGCGTCCGCCACGTCCACCGCCTCGCGCAGCTGCGCCCGCAGCTGGTCGGCGTCGCGCGGGGCGGCCAGCCGCAGACCGGGCACGACCTGCAGGATCGACATGTCCCACATGCCGTTGTGGGAGGCGCCGTCCGGCCCTGTCACCCCGGAGCGGTCGAGGACGAAGGTCACACCCAGCCGGTGCAGGGCGACGTCCATCAGGACCTGGTCGAAGGCCCGGTTGAGGAAGGTCGCGTACACCGCGACCACCGGGTGCAGCCCGCCGGTGGCCAGCCCGGCCGCACTGGTCACGGCGTGCTGCTCGGCGATCCCGACGTCGAAGGTCCGCTCCGGGTGGGCCTTGGCGAACGCGCCGAGGCCCACCGGCTGGAGCATCGCGGCGGTGATCGCGACCACGTCCGGCCGCTCCGCGCCGAGCGCGAGCATCTCCTCGCCGAAGACGGACGTCCAGGAGACCCCGACGCTGGGCGAGATGGGCAGGCAGGTGTACGGGTCGATCGGGTTGACGGCGTGGAAGCGGTCCGCCTCGTCCTGCTCGGCCGGGCGGTAGCCGCGGCCCTTCACGGTCAGGCAGTGCACGATGACCGGGCCGCCGAAACCGCGTGCCTGGCGCAGCGCCTGCTCGACCGCGCCCAGGTCGTGGCCGTCGATCGGGCCGAGGTACTTGAGCCCGAGGTCCTCGAACATGCCCTGCGGGGCGAAGGCGTCCTTGAATCCCTTCTTGGCGCCGTGCAGCGCCTCGAAGATCGGCTGCCCGACCAGCGGGGTGCGCTGCAGCGCCCCCTTGCCGAGGGCGAGGAAGCGCTCGTACCCCTGGGTGGTGCGCAGCGTGGCGAGGTGGTTGGCGAGGCCGCCGATGGTCCTGGCGTAGGAGCGCTCGTTGTCGTTGACGACGATGACCAGCGGCCGGTCCCGGGCCTCGGCGATGTTGTTGAGCGCCTCCCAGGCGAGCCCGCCGGTGAGCGCCCCGTCGCCGATCACCGCGACGGTCTGCCGGTCGTACTGGCCGAGCAGCTGGGCGGCCTTGGCGAGGCCGTCGGCGTAGGAGAGGGCGGTGGAGGCGTGCGAGTTCTCGACCAGGTCGTGCTCGGACTCCGCACGCGAGGGATAGCCGGACAGGCCGCCTCTGGAGCGCAGTTTCGAGAAGTCCTGGCGGCCGGTGAGCAGTTTGTGGACGTAGCTCTGGTGGCCGGTGTCCCAGACGATCCGGTCGTACGGCGAGTCGAACACCCGGTGCAGCGCGATGGTCAGCTCGACCACGCCGAGGTTCGGGCCGAGGTGGCCGCCGGTCCGGGTGACGGCGTCGATCAGGAAGGCGCGGATCTCGTCGGCGAGGAGCGGGAGGTCGGCGGCCGGGATCTTCCGCAGGTCGGCCGGGGACGTGACGCCGGACAGGAGTGACATGTGTTCACCTCACGACTCGGAGCGGTGCTGTGGTGCCCCCCTGTGGTGGGACCGCCCGGCGCGGGGTGCCCCGTGCCGGGCGGCGTGCGGTCAGTGACCGCGGTTGGCACCGACGGTCTCGGTGAGCGCGCGCAGCGACTCCTTGAGCGAGCCCATGGTGGCGAGGACGGCGGTCGGCTCGTAGCCGCAGTGCGCCATGCAGTTGGCGCAGCGTGCGTCCTTGCCGCGGCCGTACTTGGCCCAGTCGGTCTTCTCGATCAGCTCGCGGTAGGTGGGCACGTACCCGTCGGCCATCAGGTAGCAGGGGCGCTGCCAGCCGAAGAGCGAGTAGTTGGGGATCCCCCAGGCGGTGCACTCGAAGTCGACCTTGCCCTCCAGGAAGTCCAGGAAGAGCGGGCTGTGGTTGAGGCGCCAGCGCCGCCGGTTGCCGCCGGCGAAGGTCTTGCGGAAGAGCTCCCTGGTCTGTTCGACGCCGAGGAAGTGCTCCTGGTCGGGGGCCTTCTCGTAGGCGAACGCCGGGGAGATCATCATCTCGTCGACCTTGAGGTCGTCGTTGAGGTAGTCCAGCACGTCGATGATGGTCTGCGCGGTGTCGGTGTTGAAGAAGGTGCTGTTGGTGGTGACCCGGAAGCCGCGCCGCTTGGCCTCCTTGATCGCCTCCACCGCCTCGTCGAAGGTCCCCTCCTTGGCCACCGAGGCGTCGTGCCGCTCGCGCAGTCCGTCGATGTGCACGGTGAAGGTGAAGTACGGCGAGGGGGTGAACTTGTCCAGCTTCTTGCGCAGCAGCAGCGCGTTGGTGCAGAGGAAGACGTACTTGCGGCGCGCGACCAGCTGGCGGACGATCTCGTCGATCTGCGGGTGCATCAGCGGCTCGCCGCCGGCGATCGAGACCATCGGGGCACCCGACTCCAGCACCGCGCCGACCGCCTGGGCGACCGGCATGCGCTGCTTCAGCACGCCCGCCGGGTGCTGGATCTTGCCGCACCCCTCACAGGCGAGGTTGCAGGCGAAGAGCGGCTCCAGTTCGACGATCAGCGGGAACTTGTCCCGGCGCTTGAGCTTCTGCTGCATGAGATAGGTGCCGACCCGCACGGTTTGGCGCAACGGCATGGCCATGGCTAGCTCGCCTCCTGAGGGAGCGTCGAGGGTGTGGGGTGGTTGAGGGTTGCGGACAGCGGGCCGCCCTGCCGCGGCCGGTTCTGCTCGTGCCAGTCGACCAGCGCGGGCACGGTGGCCCGCAGCGTCCGCCAGGCGCGGACGCCGGCCGGCAGGGTCCCCGGGCGCAGCAGCTCGCGCTCGGGGGTGTCGACCACCACCCGCAGGACGGCGGCGGGCAGGGCCGGGCGGATCTCCTGGAGGGCGGCGAGGACCGCGGCGGCCTCCATGTCGACGGCGAGTGCGCCCTGCAGGTGCAGGGCGCGCCGTTCCAGGCCGCGCACCACGTGGTCGGCGGTGTGGTGCACACCGGTGTGGGCCGTCAGCCCACGCGTCTTCAGCGCCCGGCTGAGCTCGGGCCCGGAGTCGACCGCGAAGAGGTTCCCTTCGGCATCGCGCACCCCGTCCGCAACGATCACGTCACCGGGTGTTATTCCCGGGGCGACGGCGGCCCCGAAGCCGGCCACCACGACGGCGCCGTAGCCGCCGGGGGCCGAGGTGAGCAGTCGTCGGACGGTGTGGCCGGCCCGGCGCCGGCCGACGCCGGTGCGGACCAGCACCGGCGGTCCGCCGGCCGCGCCGCGCCAGTCCCCGCCGCGCAGGGCCCAGACCTCGGGGCCCAGCGCGCAGAGCACCAGCAGAGGGGCGGGCTTCACCGGGCCGCCCCGATCGTCGGGCTGCCGGTGGCGCCGGTGCCCTTGGCGCCGGGGGCGGCGTCCCGGCCGGTGGCGGGACTGCCGTGCACGTACCGGCCGAGCGCGGTGACCGGGAAGACCAGCCGGTAGAGGTGGTAGTTGATGGAGAAGTCCCACGGGAATCCGGTGCCGGTGAACTGCGGCTCGTCCCAGGTGCCCTCGGGCAGCTGGGTGCGGACCAGCCAGTCGACCCCGCGCTCGACCGCCGGGTTGGCCCGGCCGTCCGGGCCCTCGCCGGCCGCGAGCAGCGCCATCAGCGCCCACGCGGTCTGCGAGGCGGTGGAGTCGCCGCGCCCGGCCCAGCGGGCCGGGTCCTCGTAGGAGCGCATGTCCTCGCCCCAGCCGCCGTCGGTGTTCTGCCGGTCCTCCAGCCAGCGGACGGCGCGGCGGATCGCCGGGTGCTCGTCCGGGACGCCGGCCGCCACCAGGGCGGGCAGCACCGAGCCGGTGCCGTAGATGTAGTTGGTGCCCCAGCGGCCGAACCAGGAGCCGTCGGCCTCCTGGTTGCGCAGCAGCCACTCCACGCCCCGGCGGGTGCGCGGGTCCTTGCCCTTGCCGACCTCGGCGAGCATCTCGACGACGTGGGCGGTGACGTCGGCGGACGGCGGGTCGACCACCTCGCCGAAGTCGCAGAACGGCAGCTTGTTCGGCAGGGTGCTGGTGTTGTCGACGTCGAACGCGCCCCAGGCGCCGTTCTTGGACTGCATGCCGAGGTTCCAGTCGACCCCTCGGTCGACCGCGCCGGCCACCTTGGCCGGGTCGGGGTGGGCGACCCGGCGCAGGGCGAGCACCACCTCGGCGGTGTCGTCGATGTCGGGGTAGGTGTCGTTCTCGAATTCGAACGCCCAGCCGCCGGGGGCGAGCGAGGGCCGCTGGACGGACCAGTCGCCGCGCCGGGTGATCTCCTCGGCGAGCATCCAGTCGACGGCGGAGACCAGTGCGGGGTGGTCGGCCGGCAGCCCGGCGTCGGCCAGCGCGACGGTGGCCAGGCAGGTGTCCCAGACCGGGGACTGGCAGGCCTCCAGCCAGCGCCGGCCGTCCTCGGTGTGCACGGTGAAGCGGTCGAAGGAGGAGAGCCCGGCCTGCATCACCGGGTGTTCCAGCTCGTAGCCCTCCAGGTGCAGGGCGATCAGGGAGTAGACGGCGGGCGGCTGGATGCCGCCCCAGCAGCCGTCCGCCTCCTGCCGCTCGACGATCCAGCGGCAGGCCTGCGAGAGCGCGAGCCGGCGCAGTGGGCGCAGCGCCCGGCGGTGGTAGGCGTGCAGCACCTTGTCCAGGCGTTCGAAGACGCCGTCCCAGGTGGTGGCGGGGGAGAGCGGACGCTCGGGGAAGGGGTGCTCCGGGTCGGTGTGCAGCTCGGTCAGCGGGAACGGCGCGGGCCGCACCGGGCGGTGGGCCGAGACGATGGTGAGCGGCACGATGGTCTGCCGGGCCCAGCAGCCGAAGGCGTAGATGTTCAGCGGGAGCCACTTGGGCAGGAAGATGATCTCCGGTGGCATCTCGGGCAACCGTGCCCAGGGCCACCAGCCGAAGAGCGCGAGCCAGATCCGGGTGAAGACCCGGGCGGCCGCGATGCCGCCGGCGGACCGGACGTAGCGGGCGGCGGCGAGCATGTGCGGGGCGGCGGGGTCGTCACCGGCGAGCTTGAGGGCGACGTAGGCCTCGACCGTGGTGGAGAGCTCGGCCGGTCCGCCGTGGAAGGTGGACCAGGTGCCGTCCTCCCGTTGCTGGGAGCGGATCCACTCGGCGGTGGCCTTGGTCTGTTCCTCCGTCCGGATTCCGAGGAACTGCCGGAGCAGTAAATCCTCGGCGTCCATGGTGACGTTGGTCTCCAGGTCCCCCTTCCACCAGCCCTCGGAGCTCTGCAGCGAGAGCAGGTGGGTGGTGGCGCGGGCCAGTGCCTCTTCGGCCGAGACCGGGCCCTCCTGCTCCTGGTCGGGCCGGTCGGCCGACCGGTCGGCCTCGGGCCCTGCGGGCTGCCACCGCCCGGCGCTCAGCAGCGCCGGGGGGCGGTCGCCCACCGCGACCGGCTCGGAATCGTACTCAGGGTCGAGCCGGCCGTCCGCGGTTGCTGTCAACGTAACGTCACCTCTCTCGTACCACCACGAATTCGGCGAGTGCGACGAAGTGCTCGCGCACCACATCGGGCATGGGCACCTCGTCCAGGGCGGCGAGGGCAGTCGTGTGCTGGCGGCGGGCCTCCTCCTGGGTCCAGGCGCGGCCGCCGGCCTCCTCGATCAGCGCGGCGCGGGCGGCGAGTTCGGGCTCGCTCTCCTCTCCGCGCCCCGACGGGTCGGCCAGCTGTCCGGCGAGCCGGCGCGAGGCCGAGCCGCCCTCGGCGAGCGCCGCGGCGACCGGCAGGGACTTCTTGCGCTGGCGGAGGTCCCCCCAGTGCGGCTTGCCGGTGACCTCGGTGGCCCCCCAGATGCCGAGCAGGTCGTCCACCGCCTGGAAGGCCAGGCCCAGGTGGTGGCCGTAGCGCTGGAGGGCGTCGGAGACCCGGTCGTCGGCGCCGGCCAGGACGGCGCCGATCGCGGAGGCCGCGGCGAGCAGGGCGGCGGTCTTGCCGCCCTCCATCTCCAGGCACTCGGCGACGGTGACGCTGTCCCGCTGTTCGAAGGCGACGTCCATGGCCTGGCCGTCGATGAGCCGGCGGGTGGCGGTGGTGAGCAGGCGGACGGCGCGCGCGGCGTCGGTCGGGCTCGCGCCACCGGCGGTGGCGGCGTCGAGCAGCACCTCCGTACCGAGCGTCGCCAGGGCGTCACCCACCAGGATCGCCTGGGCCGGTCCGAAGACCGTCCAGGCGGTGGCCCGGTGCCGTCTGGTCTCGTCACCGTCCATCAGATCATCATGGAGCAGGGAGAAGTTGTGCACCAGTTCAACGGCCACCCCACCGGGCACACCGGCCTCCGCCGGGGCGCCGACGGCCTGGGCCGAGAGCAGTGCCAGGGCCGGGCGGACGGCCTTGCCGCCGTCCCCCGCGGACGGCGTGCCGTCCCGGTCGATCCAGCCGAAGTGGTAGGCCGCCACGGTGTCCATCGGTGCGGCCAGACGGGCGACGGCGGCCCGCAGCGGCGGGGTGCAGAGCGTGCGGCTCCGGGCGAGCAGCTCCGGCACCGAGACCGGTTCGGCGTGCGCCGTGCCTCCGACGGCAGTGCCGGTGCGTGACTCCACGTGCGTTCCCTCTCCCTGGTGGTGCCGGGCCGCACGGGACGGCCGGGCGCTTGCGATGTCGATGAGACCGGTGCGGCCGGCGGTGGGGCCGCCGGATCTCGCGGGGTCGCCGGGGCCGGCGGTGGGGCCCTGCGTCACCTGGGCCACCTCCCGTCGCCCCGGTCCACCGGAAGCCGGGTGCCGGCGCCGGCGAGCGCCGCGTCGGCCGCGGCGTGGCCGCTGCGAACGGCACCTTCCATGGTCGCGGGCCAGCCGGTGGCCGTCCACGCGCCGGCCAGCAGCAGGCCCGGGACGTTCGTCCGGGCCGGCGGGCGCACGGCCGCCGTGCCCGGGGCCGGGTCGAAGGTGGCGGTGCGCTCGCGGGTGACGAAGAAGTCCAGCACCTCGGCCCCGCCGGCGGCGGGGAGCAGGCGGGCCAGCTCCGGCAGGTAGCGGCGGCGAAGTTCGGCGACCGGCAGGTCGATCTCGTCCTGGACGGCGGACTGGGAGAGCGCCAGGTACTGGGCACCGGGGTGGGCCCGGCCCAGCTCGGTACCGGCCAGCCCGGAGTGCGCGGTGCGGTCGAAGACCCACTGCACCGGCGAGCCGAGCGCGGCGAAGAACGGGCGGCGCAGCACCTTGCGGTCGTAGACCACGTGCACGTTGAGGATCGGCGCGGTGCCGAAGCCGGCCAGCCGCTGCTGGGCGTCGACGGCGTCGGGCGGCAGCAGGGCGGCCGCGGTGTCCTGGGCGCCGGCCAGCACCACCGTGTCGGCGGTGAGCAGCTCGCCGCTCTCCAGCCGGACGGCGTGCTGGGGCGCGGAGGGCTTGAGCTCGGTCGCACGGGCGCGCAGCAGCACCTTCACGCCGGCGCGCTCCAGCTCGGCGAGCGCCCGGTCGTGGTGGATCACGCCGAGCGGGACGGCCGCCATGCCGATGTCGGAGGCGCCAGGGTCGGAGAGCAGGCCGGTCTTGAAGACCATCGCGGCCAGCGCCAGCGACACCTGGTCGGCCCGGGCGTTCAGGGTGGCCACGCCGACCAGGTCCCAGAGGGCGGCGAGGGTGCGCTCGTTCTGCCCGTTGCGGCGCAGCCAGTCACCGAAGGAGAGCGCGTCCAGCGCCGGGTCGGCGAGGTCGAGGCCCTGCAGGGCGAGCGCGCCGCGGACCACCCGGGCTCGGTCGACCGGGCCCAGGTGCGGGTAGCGGGCCAGGCTGGCCGCCAGGTGCAGCGGGACGGGCAGGCCCGCCCGGCGGAGCCGGCCGAGCGTGCGCACCGGCGCGTCGGCGGGCCCGGCGACGCCGAGCACCGGGACGTCCAGCCGGTCCTGGAGGTGGACCAGCCGGCTCGCGCCGAGCCGGTCGACCAGGCCCCGGTAGGCGGTGCAGCAGCGCAGGTAGACGTGCTGGCCGTTGTCGACGGTCAGCTCGCCGCGCTGGAAGGAGAAGGCCAGGCCGCCCAGCCGGGGGCGGCCCTCGACCAGGGTGACCCGGTGGTCGGCCTCGGCCAGCCGCAGTGCGGCGGTGATGCCCGCGAGGCCGCCGCCGACCACGACGGCGGCCGGGCGCGCGGCATCGGCTCGCCCGGTCATCGGCCCTCCCCCTCGCATCCGGCGCCCGACCCGGTCCGGGCCGGGGCGCTCGTGGTCAACACGGTCGTGTCCAACACGGTGGTCAACACGGCTCTACCCATAAGTGATTCCCCGCTGACACAGCGTGACAGAACTGCGGCGAGAATCAAGAACGCCCCCCGGCGAGCCCGGAAAGCGCCACGTACGCCTTCTCCCAGCCCGGCAGCGAGACCCGGCCGCGCAACACCGACTCCGGATCGGCCGCGATCCGACCGAGCAGCCGGTGGTAGATGCCGGCCATCGCCGCGGTGCAGGCCCGGCTGCGACGGTCGAGCATCGGCAGCAGCCGCAGGCCCTCCTCGAATGCGGCCTGGGCCCGGGCGGCCTCGAAGGCCACCAGACCGGTGAAGTCGGCGCCGACCGGCGGCCTGGGCAGCGCGAAGCCCTGCTCGCAGCCGAACCGGGCGAGGTCCTCGGCGGGCAGGTAGGTGCGGCCGTTGAGGGCGTCCTCGCGCAGGTCGCGCAGGATGTTGGTGAGCTGGAGCGCCAGGCCCAGGGTGTCGGCGTACTGCGCCCCGCGCTCGGGGTCGTCGCAGCCGTACACGCCGAGCGAGAGCCGGCCGATCGCGCCGGCGACGCAGCGGCAGTAGACCTGGAGCTCCTCGTACGTCTGGTACTCGGCGCCCTTGAGGTCCATCTCGACGCCGTCGATCAGTTCGTCGAAGCCGCCGAGCGGGATCGGGAAGCGCCGGGCGGCGTCCGCCAGGGCGATCTTGATCGGGTCGGTGTCGTCCTCCGCGACCGCGCCGGCACGGACCTCGTCCAGCAGCTCGCGCGTGCGGAGCAGCGCCTCGGCCTTGCGATCGGCGGGGAGCTCGCCGTCGCCGATGTCGTCGACCCGCCGCGCCAGGGCGTACAGGGCCGACATGGCCAGCCGCTTCGGCTCCGGCAGCAGGCGGATGCCGTAGCTGAAGTTGCGGGCCTGCAGTCCGGTGACTGCCTCGCAGTACCGGTACGCCGCCATGACCTGCGCCGACGCCAGTGGTGATGCCGCCACTCGGGCGTTCACCTTCCCTTCGCGAAGATGGCCGCCGCCTTCGCTGCGAGGCGGCGCTTGTCCGGCTTCGTCTGCTGGGCCAGTACGTCGTACCCGGCGTCCTCGATGGCCGCCAGGGCCGCGTACCCGCCGGCGGTGAATCCCGCCAGGAGCAGTCGAAGCCTCCCCCGAACCGTACCTACCAATGGCGCGCCGCGGTCCAGCAGGGTGCGGGCCCGTTCGACCTCGTGGGCGACCAGCTCGCGCACCGGACCGCTCGCGACCGGGGCGGCGAGCTCGGCCTCGGTGACGCCGAAGCGGGCCAGGTCCTCGGCCGGGAGGTAGATCCGGCCGCGGGCGAGGTCCTCGGCGACGTCCTGGAGGTGCTCGACCACCTGGAGGCCGCTGCAGACGGCGTCGGAGAGCTCGATCCGCTCGGGGGTGGCGACGCCCGCGATGGCCAGCACCAGGCGGCCGACCGGGTCGGCGGAGAGCGTGCAGTAGCCGATCAGGTCCCGGTAGGTGGCGTAGCGGGCGGTGGTCTGGTCCACCCGATTGGCCTCGATCAGACGGCGGAAGGGCTCCGGGGTCAGCGCGTGCCGGTCCACCAGCGGGACGAGACCGCGCATCAGCGGGTGGCGGGGGGCCTCGGCGGCCCCGGGGTGCAGGGCGGTCTCGAAGACGCGGTCGAGGTCCCGCTCCAGCCCGTCGAGCAGCGCGAGCCGGAAGGCGACCTCCGCCGGACCCGGCGGGCCGGGCTGGGCCGAAGGAGTGACCGGGGGCGGCTCGGCCACCCCGAGCAGCCGGGCGGCGCCGGCCGGATCGGCCAGGTCCCCGTCGCCGGCGTCGTCCACCAGTCGGGCGAATCCGTAGACCGCCATCAGGTCGTCGCGCCAGGCGGCGGGCAGGAAGAACGGGGCGACCGGGAAGTTCTCCGCGCTCGCCTTGTCCAGCGTCACTCCCGCTGAACGGTCCACCGTCCCGTCATCGGGCCGGGACTCACCACTGGGCTGGGCCGAAGCCGACACTGCTGTCACTCCCCCGTTCTACACCGCCCGGTACGACCGGCCCGAGTCGGACACGCGTCCGATATCGGGGGTCACGTCCGACACACCACCCCCGCGCCTTACAGCCTGACACCACCGGCCGCGCCGGAGAAGGGCGCCCCACCCGGCGCGCGGGGCGCTCACCCGCCCAGCGGCGGGCCACCCGGGGTACCGCGGGGTGCCCGCGGGGCCGGGCCCGGGGGTGGACGAACGACGGAGGGCCGGCGGCCGGGCTGCCCCGGTCACCGGCCCTCCGTACGGGCCCTGCGGCGTTACGGCCGGTCGCCGCGCTCGTAGCGGCTCACGACCTCCTCGGTCGGGCCGTCCATCACCAGCTCGCCGGCCTCGATCCAGATGGTCCGCTCGCAGACCTCGCGGATCGAGCTGTTGTCGTGGCTGACCAGGAAGACCGTACCGGCGGAGCCGCGCAGCTCGTCGATCCGCTTCTTGCTGCGCTGCTGGAACGCCTGGTCGCCGGTGGCCAGCGCCTCGTCGATCAGCAGCACGTCGTGGGTCTTCGCCGCCGCGATGGAGAACCGCAGCCGGGCCCCCATGCCGGAGGAGTAGGTGCGCATCGGCAGCGAGATGAAGTCGCCCTTGTCGTTGATGCCCGAGAACTCGACGATGTCGTTGTAGCGCTCGCGCACCTGGGCCGGGGTCATCCCCATCGCCAGGCAGCCGAGGACGACGTTGCGCTCGCCGGTGAGCTCGTTCATCAGCGCCGCGTTGACGCCCAGCAGCGAGGGCTGGCCGTTGGTGTAGATGCCGCCCTTCTCGGTCGGCAGCAGGCCCGCGATGGCGGCCAGCATGGTCGACTTGCCGGAGCCGTTGGAGCCGATCAGGCCGATCGCCTCGCCCTTGTACGCGGTGAAGCTGACCCCGCGCACCGCGTGCACCTCGCGCACGCCGGCGGAGCGCTTGCGGCTGAGGATGCGGCTGACGGCGGAGGTCGCGCTGCCCTTGCCGGAGCCGGCGCCGTGCACCCGGTAGACGATGTGCACGTCGTCGACGACGACGGTGGGCTCGCGGGCGACGTCGGCGTCCTGCACGGTCAGGCCCTTTCGCAGGTCGGTGTCAGCCACGGCCGTACTCCTCCTCGGCCTTCCAGAAGAAGACGTATCCGATCACGAACATCCCGACCGCCCAGGCGATGCCGTACGTCCACTGGTGCGGCGGGAACTCCTGGTGCTGGGGGACGTGCTTGTTGTAGATCACCGGCGCGAAGGCGTGCCGGAGCAGGTCCATGTAGACCGAGGCCGGGTTGAACTGCATCACCTTCTGCCAGAACTCCGGCCAGGTGCTGATCTTGTCCTGGATGCTGAACATGACGCCGGAGAGGAACATCCAGGCGCGCATGGCGAACGGGATCAGCTGGGAGATGTCGCTGGTCTTGGCACCGATCCGGGCCATCACCAGGGCCACGCCGGTGTTGAACATCGACTGCAGCAGCAGGGCCGGGATCACCGCGAGCCAGGTCCGGCCCGGCTCGATCCCGCTGGCCAGCACGACACCGACCAGCACCACCATCGAGATCAGCAGCTGCTGGAGCTGGATCACGGTGAAGGCGATCGGCAGCGAGGCCCGGGGGAAGTGCAGCGCGCGGATCAGCCCGAGGTTGTCGGAGATCGCCCGGGTGCCGGACTGCACCGCGTTCTGGGTGAACTGGAAGACGAACACACCGATGCAGAGCCACGCGGTGTAGGTGCCGTCCGGGAAGCCGTCCTTGCTCTTCAGGATCACACCGAAGACCAGGTAGAACACCGCGCAGTTCAGCAGCGGGGTCACGACCTGCCAGAGCTGGCCGAGCTTGGCGTCGGTGTACTGGGCCACCAGGCGGGCGGTGGCGAAGGCCCAGATGAAGTGCCGCCGGGCCCACAGCTGCTTGGAGTAGGCGATCAGGCCGGGCCGTCTGCCGCTGACCGCGAGACCGTACTTGTCCGCAAGCTGCTTGGGGGTCAGGCCCGCGTCCGCCCCCCTCGGGGCCGAGAGGCTGACGGGTTCACTCACTGTCGACACATTCGTCCTTCGCGCGGGATCGGGTCGGGGCGGGCCGGTCGGCGGGGGTCCGCCGGCCTTGCGCCGAGGGGGATCCACTCGGATCACGGGGGAGTCCGGCCGGTGCGTGCTCCACCGGCCATGGCGATCGGACGACCGTACGACGTCTGAACCGCACGGTTCAAATCACCGTAGGGTCGCCCGACCATACGATCAGATGACTGGCGGTCGACCCAGCCTGGTCAGTCGCCAAACGGTACGCCATCGCATGGGCCGCCGCGCACCGCAGGGTTCGCGCCAGCCCGCCCGGAACCCGCCCCACCAGGCCTTCAGCGCCTCCGGGGAGGGGCGGCGGGCCAGGGTCAGCAGGAACCAGGTTCCCAGATAGAGAGGCACGAACAGGGCCGGAAGGTTCCGTCGGGCGAGCCACACCCTGTTGCGGGCCACGTTGTGGAAGTACGAGGCGTGCCGGGCGGGCGAGGTGGTCGGGTGGTGCAGCACCACGTCGGCCCGGTAGTCGATGGCCCAGCCGGCGTCCAGCGCGCGCCACGCGAGGTCGGTCTCCTCGTGCGCGTAGAAGAACTCGGCGGGCAGCTGGCCGGCCTGTTCGAACACCGTGCAGCGCACGGCGCTCGCGCCGCCCAGGAAGGTGGTCACCCGGGAGGAGCGCAGCGGGTCGCTGGCGCGCAGCCGGGGGACGTGCCGGCGCTGGGTGACGCCGGTGTCGGGGTCGGCGATCCGGAAGCTGACGATGCCCAGCCGCGGATCGGCGGTGAAGGCCTCGCGCAGCAGCCGGGCCGAGTCGGTGCCCGGCAGCCGGCCGTCGTCGTCCAGGAAGAGGACGGCGTCGACCTCCCGGCCGTCCTTGCCGAACAGCTCGATGCCGACGTTGCGGCCGCCCGGGATGCCGAGGTTCTCCGGCAGCTCGACGCTGCGCACGTCCGCCGGCAGCGGCGGCAGCGGGGCGCCGTTGGCGACCACGGCCAGCTCGACGGCCGGGCCCTCCTGGGCGCGGACCGACTCGATCAGGGCGTTCAGCTCGGCCGGACGGTTGCCCATGGTGATGATGACCGCGCCGAGCCGGAAGGTGTCGGTGGTCGTGCTCACGGCGCTCACCGGAGCCTGCTGGACAGGACGATGCTCAGCAGGTGCAGCACGGTCTGCAGCATGGCGATCGCCGCCAGGACGACCACCGCGATCCGGGTGAAGAACAGCCCGCCGTGCAGGACGTCCGCGACGCCCGCGGCGAGGATGAGCAGCGAGGCCTCGACCGCGCCCACCAGGCGGTGGAACTTGAGGAAGGAGGCCGCCCGGCGGGCCTTGGCGACCCCGGACGAGCGCGGCACCGAGGCGCTGTCCTCGACCGCCGTCAGGCCGCTGCGGGCCCGGGCCACGTCCACCAGGTCCGTCTCGGACTTGATCAGGATGGCGCCGAGCGCGGCCAGCGTGCCGAGGAAGGCCCACTCCCAGTGCGCGGTGTCGCCGGTCCGGTGGAAGAGGTCGCAGCCGCGCAGACCGAGACCGGTCAGCAGGGCCGCCTCGGACAT
Source organism: Kitasatospora sp. NPDC058218 (assembly GCF_042882445.1). Classification (NCBI taxonomy): domain Bacteria; kingdom Bacillati; phylum Actinomycetota; class Actinomycetes; order Kitasatosporales; family Streptomycetaceae; genus Kitasatospora; species Kitasatospora sp. NPDC058218. The sequence continues at coordinate 73,944 of NZ_JBHVWC010000019.1, forward strand.
GTAGTGGCCGACCCGGTCCAGGTAGACGCCGGTGAGCGAGGTCTGCCGGCGCCAGCGGGCCACCTCGCCGTCCACGCAGTCCAGCAGCAAGTAGACCTGGATGAGCAGGGCGCCGAGGACCGCGCCGGTGAGGCCCGGGACGATCAGCGCCACGCCGGCCAGGACGCCGGTGACCATCATCAGATAGGTCAGGCCGTTGGGCGTGATCGCCGTCACGGTGGAGAGCACGCGGGTGATCCGCAGCGAGATCCGCCGCATGTAGAGGCGGCCGGCCCAGTGCTCCGCGCTGCGGCGCTGGAGCATGCCCTCCGGGTGGATCACCGCGCGCAGCTCCTCGACGGAGGGGCGGCGGGTCAGATCCACCGGGGCCGGGGTCGAACCCTTCGTGGCGGGGTCAGCTGTTGACGGCTTGGACATAGTCGGCGTACGCGTCCCTGATCGCTGATGGGGAGAGGTCGAGGTGCTCAAGAATGGTGAAGCGGCCCGGGCGGGTGTTCGGAGCGTAGTGCACCGCCTCGGTGAACTCCGCCTCGGTGAAGCCGATCTGAGCTGCGGTCACCGGCAGGCCGTGGCGCGTCAGGCGCTCCACGATCAGACCGGTCAGCTCGCGCTCGCCCCGCAGGAAGCTGGCGAAGGCGGCCCCGAGGCCGACCTGTTCGCCGTGCTGGGCGGATCGCTTGGGGTACAGCACGTCCAGGGCGTGCGAGATCTCGTGGCAGGCGCCCGACGAGGGCCGGGTGCTGCCAGCGATGTTCATCGCGATGCCGGACAGTACCAGGGCTTCCGCGAGCGCCGTGAGGAGGTCCTGATCCTGAAGGTTTCCTGGGTGCCGCAGCAGGTTCTCGCCGGCCGAGCGGGCCATCGCCACGGCCAGTCCGTCCACCGGCTCGCCGGTCTCGGCCTGGGACAGCTCCCAGTCCGCGCAGGCCGAGATGTTGGAGATGACGTCGCCGATGCCCGCCGCCACGAAGCGCGGCGGGGCCTGCCGGATCACGTCGAGGTCGACCACGATGCCGATCGGACCCGGCACCCCGTAGGAGCCCCGGCCGGCGTCGTTGTCGAGGGTGGAGACGGGTGAGCAGATGCCGTCGTGGGCGAGGTTGGTGGCGACCGCGACCAGCGGCAGGCCGACCCGGGCCGCGGCGTACTTGGCGGCGTCGATGATCTTGCCGCCGCCGAGGCCGACGATCGCGTCGTAGTGACCGCCGCGCATCGCCTCCGCCAGGCGCACCGCACTGTCGAGGCTGCCGTCGTCGACGTTGTACCAGTCGGCCCCCGGCAGGGCCGGCTCCAGCCGCTCGCGCAGCACCGCCCCCGAGCCGTTGCTGATCGCCACCGCGATCCGGCCCGAGGCCGAGAGCCGCTGGTCGGCGAGGATGCCGCCGAGCGCGTCCAGCGCCCCCGAGCGGATCTCGACGAAGACCGGCGACGGCACCAGGCGCGTCAGTACTGGCACGCGATCTCCCGCGCCTTGGCCAGGTCGTCGTGGTTGTCGACCTCGACCCAGGACACCTCGCCGATCGGCTGCACGTCGATCCGCAGGCCGCGGTCGACCATCTCCTGGTAGCCGTCCTCGTAGTACAGCTGGGGGTCGCGCTCGTAGGTGGTGCGCAGCGCGTCGGTGAGGTCGGCGGCGGCGGAGGGGTTGATCACGGTGAGGCCGATGTACTCGCCGGTCGCCTCCGCCGGCTCCATCAGCTTGGTGATGCGCCGCACGCCGGTGGCCGGGTCGACGACGACCTTCATCTCCTCGTCGGCGAGCTTCTTCACCGTGTCGAGGGCGAGCAGGATGCCGGGGGCGCGGCCCTGCTCGGCGAGGCGCAGGTTGCCCTCCAGCATGGTCCGCTGGACGGAGGCCGGGTGGACGGTGTCGCCGTTGGCCAGCAGCAGGCCCTCGCCGAACAGCTCGCGCGCGCACCAGAGCGAGTAGGCGTTGTTCCACTCCTCGGCCTTGTCGTTCTCGACCAGGGTGAGCTTCACGCCGTACTTCTGCTCCAGGGCCGCCTTGCGGTCCCGGACCGCCTCCTTGCGGTAGCCGACGACGATCGCCGCCTCGCGCAGGCCGACCTCGGCGAAGTTGCCGAGGGTGAGGTCCAGGACGGTCCGCTCCCCGTCGACCGGCACCAGCGCCTTCGGCAGGGTGTCGGTGTACGGGCGCAGCCGGCGGCCGGCGCCGGCTGCCAGAACGAGGCCGATCATGCGGGGTCTCCTGATCCGTCGTGCTGTGCTGGTCCGTCGGGCCGAGCGCTGCCGCCGGCCGTCGGGCGGTGCGCTGCCGCAAGCCGTCGGACCGTGCGCCGCCGCAGACCGTCGGGGTGGCGCGCCGATGCCGGCGAGGATGCGGGCACCGTGTCGTATGTGATGGTAGGCGACCGCGGCGACCAGCCCGAACGCGGCCGGGGGCCGGGCGGGCACCGGGCCGGGCCCCCGTGAAGGAGGGGTGGCGTCCAGGTGTCCGTTCTCCGCCCGGGCCCACCCGAATCGAACGGCCGCCGAACGGATTCCGAACGCCCCTGCTAATCCGGCGCCCATTCCGATGCCAGGAATGGTGCGGGAACGGTCATGATCCGCCCTGTTGTGTGTGGGACGCCTGCGGACCGCCACCCGTACGGCAGACTGGGGCACGACGCCACCGGTGCTCCCATTGCCCCCGAAAGAGGCCTCATGCCCCAGAGTCTGCCGACCAACCCGACGCACTTCACCTCGGAGATCGACACCGGTCTCGACGTGGAGACCGACGTGACGGCCGACCCCCGAGCCGCGGCCGGGGCCCCCGCGGGCGCCGAGATCCTGCTGGAGCTCGTCGACGACGAGGGCGTCACCGTCGGCACCGCCGAGAAGCTCTGGGCCCACCAGCAGCCGGGCCGGCTGCACCGGGCGTTCTCGGTGTTCCTCTTCGACCGCCAGGGCCGGCTCCTGCTCCAGCGCCGCGCGCTGGGCAAGTACCACTCCCCCGGGGTCTGGTCGAACACCTGCTGCGGTCACCCGTACCCCGACGAGCCGCCGTTCGTCGCCGCCGCCCGGCGCACCGCCGAGGAGCTGGGCGTCGCACCGGCACTCCTCTGCGAGGCCGGTACCGTCCGGTACGACCTGCCGGACGAGGCCTCCGGCCTGATCGAGCGGGAGTGGAACCACCTGTTCGTCGGCCTGGTCACCGCCCCGGTCGAGCCGAACCCCGACGAGGTGGACGACTTCGCCTTCGTGTCCGCGCAGGAGCTGCGCGAGCTCCAGGAGGAGCGCCCGTTCTCGGTCTGGTTCAACACCGTCTTCGAGGCCGCGCTGCCCGGCATCCGCGAGATCGCCGGCCGGGACTGGTAGTCCGCCCGCTACCGCGCGTCCTCCCGGGGGACGGGCAGCGAGGCCCAGACCACCTTGCCGCCCTCCCCCGTCCGCTCCACGTCGCAGACCCCGCCCGCCTGCAGCGTGACGCTCTTCACCAGCAGCAGCCCCCGCCCGCCGGTCCGCCCGGCGTCGCTCTCCAGGGCCTTCGGCCGGTACGGGTCGCCGTCCTCGACCGACACCCGCACCCAGCCCGCCGCGACGGTGAGCTCGGTGGTCACCTCGGGCGACAGCTCGGCGGCGTGCGTCACGGCGTTGCCCACCAGCTCGGAGACGATCAGCAGCAGGTCGTCCACCAGCTCCTGGTAGCGCACCCCCGCCATCCCCTGCGCCAGCAGCCGGTCCCGCACCGCGTGCCTGGTCCGCGGCACCGAGGCCTCCACCGCCGGCACGGGGAACCGCCACACCCCTTCGAGCGGCCCGGCCCCCGCCCGCCCGGTCCCCGCCCGCCTGGGCCCGGCCGCCGATCGCGTCGCGACCACCGGTCCCGGCCCCGCGCCCGCACGTCCGGGCCCGCTCTCCGCACGTCTCGGCTCGGCCTCCGCCGCCCCGCTGATCTGCTCCACGTCCAGCCGCCCTTCGTCCGCGACCCCGGGAATCAGGCGTTCCGCTCATGGCGCCCTCGGTGCACAGAGGCTAGGAGAGCCGCCCCTGACGCGGCCGCACCGTCGACAACTTGCCCGTGTCGGACCGCTCCCGCCCGTTCCTGACCGCACGCGGCTCCCGGTCCGACCGTTTCCCGCCCCTGATCCACCGCTTCGCTCACCCCTGCGACCCATCCCTGCCACCCCGGTGGTCCCCGCCGGGGAAACGCAGGTGAGAAGCACTCCAGAACCCTGGTAATGTTCTCTCTGTCGCCGAGGGGGCGAGCAGAAAGCCCCCGAAGCACACACCCGGTCCGGGTGGCGGAATGGCAGACGCGCTAGCTTGAGGTGCTAGTGCCCTTTATCGGGCGTGGGGGTTCAAGTCCCCCCTCGGACACAGAACAATTCCCCGTGGGAACTCGAAAGAGTTTCCACGGGGAATTTCTTTTTGCCCGGAGTACGTCGGGGGGCATGTCCGGGGGCATGTCGGTGGGGCCGCGTCGGGGCCGGTCGGCGCACGGACTGCGAGCCCGTCGGGAGCACGTGCGGGCACGGGGCGGGAACACCTGGGGCCCGTGGTGGTGGCGGGTCCGTGCGTATCCGATCATCGGACACGAGATGGCAACAATCGGATGATCTGAGCTTCATCTGAGGTTTTCGTCCTATTTCGCACCATAGTCTGCTGTGCGTTTGTCCGGAACCACAGGAGACAGAGGACCGATACGTTGAGCGCGCCTGAGTCGACGACGGCATCCCATCAGCACTACCGCCGCTCGCTCGGCACCATCAGCCTCACAGCCGTCGGGCTGGGCTCGATCATCGGATCCGGCTGGCTCTTCGGAGCCGAGCGGGCCGCCCGGCTCGCCGGACCGGCCTCGATCGTCGCCTGGGTGATCGGCGCCGCGGTCGCGCTCACCATCGCCCTGACCTACAGCGAACTCGGGTCGATGTTCCCCAAGGCCGGCGGCATGGTGCGGTACGGGCAGTACTCGCACGGCTCGCTCGCCGGGTACCTGGCGGCCTGGGCCAACTGGATCGCCATCGTCTCGGTGATCCCGGGCGAGGCCACGGCCTCGGTGCAGTACATGAGCTCCTGGCACTTCGGCTGGGCGAAGGACCTGTTCGACGGGCAGGAACTCTCGGCCAGCGGGGTCGCCGTGGCGAGCGTGCTGCTGGTCGGCTACTTCGCGCTGAACTGGTTCGCGATCACGCTGTTCGCCAAGACCAACACCGCGATCACGGTGTTCAAGGTGGTCGTGCCGACGCTGACGGCGGGCGCCCTGCTGCTGGCCCACTTCGACACCGCCCACTTCACCGACCACGGCGGCTTCGCGCCGAACGGCTGGAGCGCGGTGTTCACGGCCGTCGCCGTCTCCGGCATCGTCTGGGCGTTCAACGGGTTCCAGTCCCCGCTGAACCTGGCGGGCGAGGCGCGCAACCCCGGCAAGTCGCTGCCCAAGGCGGTGATCGGCTCGATCCTGATCGCCCTGGTGATCTACGTCGCGCTGCAGGTGGCCTTCCTGGGCGCCGTCCCGACGGCGGACCTGAGCAACGGCTGGAGCGGGCTCGGCTACACCTCCCCGCTGGCCGACCTGTCGATCGCCTGGGGCCTCAACTGGCTCGCCCTGCTGCTGTACGCGGACGCCTTCGTCTCCCCCAGCGGCACCGGCATGATCTACGCCGCCACCACCTCGCGCATGATCCACGGCGTGCAGGAGAACGGCCACCTGCCCAGGATCTTCGGCCGGGTGGACCCCAGGACCGGCATCCCGCGGCCGGCCCTGCTGCTCAACCTGCTGATCGCCTTCCTGTTCCTGGCCGTCTTCCGCGGCTGGGGCTCGCTCGCCGAGATCGTCTCGGTCGCCACCGTGATCTCCTACGTCACCGGCCCGGTCGCGGTGATGGCGCTGCGCCGCCTCGCGCCCGAGCTGCCGCGACCCGTCCGGCTGCGCGCGATGCCGGTGATCGCCCCGGTGGCGATGGTCTTCGGCTCGCTGGTGCTCTACTGGGCCCGCTGGCCGCTGACCGGCAAGGTCATCCTGCTGATGGCCGCCGGCCTGCCGATCTGGGCCTGGTACGAGCTGCGCAAGCCGTGGGCCGAGCTCAAGCCGCACCTCAAGGCCGGCGCCTGGATGATCGCCTACCTGTTCGTGATGGCCGCCGTCTCGTGGGCCGGCAGCACCGACTTCGGCGGCCAGGGCTACCTCCCCGAGGGCTGGGACCTGCTGATCGTCGCCGCGATCGGGCTCGCCTTCTACCGCTGGGGCGTGGCCAGCGCCTGGGCCAACCCCTCGCTGGAGGCCGTCAAGCGCGAGCTGGCCGCCGAGGCCGCCGAAGCCGGCGCCGCTCTCCCCCGGCAGAGCGGGGAGCCCTCGCGGGTCTGACGGGTCCTGGACGCGGCCGCACCACACGGCCCGGGGGCGTGCCGAGCACTCGGCACGCCCCCGGGCCTTCTCCGCTCCTGCGGGGGGCGTCGGTCGCGGCGTGGTCAACCGCGGCGGGCGCGGCGGATGGCGGCGGTCACCACCGGCGGGAGGAGGTCTCCGGCGACGCGCTTGGCCACGTTGGCCGGGCGGCGGAGTTCGGCCGCCCGGACGCGGCGGACGGCGAGGTCGACGTCGGCCTCCTGCTGCGCGCGCAACGCCTCCGCCTCCGCCCGCTCGGCCTCCCGCCGGGCGGCCTCGGCGGCCAGCCGGTCGCGGTGGCGCGAGGGCCGGAACGGCTCGATGCCTTCGGAGCTGCCGCCGATCCGCACCAGCCGCCGCCCGTTCAGGGTCTCGACGGCGAGCCGGCAGCCCTCGGCCAGTCCGACCCGGTCCAGCAGGTCCTGCTGGGCGGGCTCCGGATCGCCCCAGGTGCCGTAGAACTTGCTCTCGGTCAGCACGATCGGGGTGAGGCCGTGGTTGAACACCGCCTCCCAGGTGGCCGCGGCGACGCCGGGCGTGTGGGCGGAGCGGTAGTCGTCCAGGACCACCACGCCCTGCGGTTGCAGCGCCGCCCGGGCCACCCGGAGGTCGTCCACCACGTGCTCGTACAGGTGCGAGGCGTCGATGTGGATGAAGCGGAAGGCGCCGGCCGGGAGGCGGCCGTCGGCGAGCACCGAGGTGGGCGCCTGGATGATCTCCGGAAGCGTGTCGTGGAAGGAGAGGTAGTTGGACTCGAACGCCGTCCGGGTCAGCGACTTGCGGTAGGACATGGACATCTCGGCGGCGTTCTCGTCGTCCGGGGCGTCCAGGTCGAACAGGTCGCAGACCGTGAAGCTCTCGGTGGGCTGCCGGTGGCCGCCGATCACGATCGCGCTGCGCCCCAGGTAGGCGCCCATCTCCAGCAGGTCACCGGTGACGCCGGTCCTCCCCTGGCGGCCGAGGAACCACTCGAAGAGGTGACGGTCGTGGTCCCAGAACCAGCCGGGGACGTCATCGAGCAGGGCCGGCTCGGTGGGCCGGTGCTGCTCGGCGCTCAACGCGGCGTCGGTCACGAAGTTGCTCCTTACACGGTGCGGACGACCAGTGGGAACGATCTCCGGCGCGGACACGCGCGGCACGGGGTGCACGAGCCGGCGACGGAGGTCACCGCCCGGCGTTTCCGGAGCAGCCTGTGGACCGGCGTGGACGGACGCCGCTCGAACCCGCTGCCCACGGTAGCCACGCGCGCCGGAGTGCGCCGCAATCTACCGCCCGCTGTCCGGAGTTGAGGAGATGTCGCGCGGGTGTTTTCGTCCAATGCGCGATTCTGAGCACTCGGGGAGACAGCGGCCCGGGGAGGGCCGGTTCGTCCATACTGCCGCCCGCGCGCCCGGTTTGTCACCATCCAGCGGAACGATCTTCGTCGCGGCGCGCGCGCCTACCGTTGTCCCGGGCCGCCCCGGACCGGGGGGCCGCGGACGACGGGAGCGGAGAATGACCACCACGGCAGGACAGGTACTGGCCGCGGAGCTGCTGGGGATGATGGCCGAGGACCAGGCGGCCACCCATCTCGCCAACAGCGCCGACCTCGCGGAGCAGGCGGCCTGGCGGCGGCTGACCGCGCGGAACGGCGACCGGCTCGGGGCGGTCATGGCCGCGCACGGCTGGCCGGCGGAGCCCCTGGTCGGCGCCGAGGCGGCCCGGGCCGCCTGGCTGATCGCGCAGCACGCCGACCGCCAACTCGACGTGCAGCGCCGGGCGGTGTCCCTGATGACGGCCGCGGTGGCGGACGGCGCGGCGAGCGCGCGGGACCTGGCCTTCCTGGCCGACCGGCTTGCCGTGAACGAGGGGCGGGAGCAGCGGTACGGCACCCAGATCGGTGCGGTGGCGGACGGGCGGCCGGTGCCGTGGCCGTGCGAGGAGCCGGCGCGGCTGGACGAACGGCGGGCGGCCGTCGGGATCGAGCCGTTCGACGAGTACACGGCGCGGTTCGCGCCGCGCTGAGCGGCTGCGGGAGGGCCCGGCGCGCGGGGCGGGGGCGGGTGTGGCGCGGGGCGTGGGGCGTGCTCGGCGCGGGGCGTGGGCCGGCGCTCGTCAGGGGCGTGGCGGTCCGGGGGGATCCGGCTCTTGCGCCGGGCTGCCCGGGCGCCCTTGACTGGCCCTTTGGCTAGCGACGCTCGTTAAGCGGACGATCGGACGAGAGGACCACCCGGTGCAGCAGGACGCGGAGCAGGGCACCCACTACGGCGACCAGTACATCGACGGCGAATGGCGGCCCTCCCTGGACGCCGGGTCGATCCCGGTACTGAACCCGGCGACCGAACAGGTGCTCGCCACCGTCCCCGCCGGCGGCACGGCCGACGTGGCCGCCGCCGTGGCCGCCGCCCGCCGCGCGGCCCGGAGTTGGGCCGCCACCTCCCGCGAGGACCGGCTGGCGCTGCTCACCCGGCTGCGGGACGGCCTGGCCGGGTGCCAGGAGGAGATAGCCGCCACCGTGGTCGCCGAACTGGGCGCGCCCATCGGCTTCGCGACCGCCGTGCACGCCGGCCTGCCGCTGGCCGTCGCCGGCTCGTACCTCGCGCTGCTCGCCGAGTACCCCTTCGAGGAGCGGATCGGCAACTCGGTGGTGCTCGCCGAGCCGGCCGGGGTCGTCGCGGCGATCACGCCGTGGAACTATCCGCTGCACCAGATCGTGGCCAAGGTCGTGCCGGCCCTGGCCGCCGGGTGCCCGGTGGTGCTCAAGCCCGCCGAGGACGCCCCGCTGGTCGCCCGGCTGTTCGCGCGACTGGTCCACGAGGCCGGCTTCCCCGCCGGGGTGTTCAACCTGGTGACCGGTACCGGCGCGGCGGCCGGGACGGCACTGGTCGGGCACCCGGAGGTGGACGTGGTCTCGTTCACCGGCTCCACCGCCGTCGGCCGGACCGTCGCCGAGACCGCCGGCCGGGGCATCAAGCGGGTGGCGCTGGAGCTGGGCGGCAAGTCCGCCAACGTGGTGCTGCCCGGCGCCGACCTGGCCCGTGCGGTCAACGTCAACGTCGCCAACGTCTTCGCCAACTCCGGCCAGACGTGCAGCGCCTGGACCAGGTTACTGGTGCACCAGGACCAGTACGAGGAGGCGGTGGCGCTCGCCGCGAAGGCCGCCGCCAAGTACCTCCCGGGCGACCCGGCCGATCCGCGGACCCGGATCGGGCCGGTGGTCAGCGCCCGGCAGCGGGAGCGGGTGCGCGGCTACATCACCGGCGCGCTCGCCGAGGGCGCCCGTCTGGTCGTCGGCGGCGCGGACGCCCCGGCGGGCCTGGACACCGGCTTCTACGTCCGGCCGACCGTACTCGCCGATGTCACCAACGACATGACGGTGGCTCAGGAGGAGGTCTTCGGACCGGTGCTGGCCGTCCTGGCCTACCGCGACGAGGAACACGCCGCCGAACTGGCCAACGGCACCGAGTACGGCCTGGCCGGCGGCGTCTGGGCGGCGGACACCGACACCGCCGCCGCCTTCGCCCGCCGTCTCGACACCGGCCAGGTCGACCTCAACGGCGGCCGCTTCAACCCGCTGGCCCCGTTCGGCGGTTACAAGAACTCGGGCCTCGGCCGCGAACTGGGCCGGCACGGCCTGGCGGAGTTCCTGCAGCACAAGTCGCTGCAGTACTGAGGCGGCACGGAGGACGTCGGGGGCCCGGCGGTGCCGGGCCCCCTCGGGCATCGATCGCGCAGGCGTCAGACCAGCTCGACGCCCGGGTAGAGGGGGAAGCCCGCGAGCAGGTCGGCGGCGCGATTGGCGACGCCCTCGCGCAGGGTGTCGTCCAGGAGGTACTGGGCCTTGGAGGGGGCTCCGGCCGCGGTGGTGACGGGGGCGGTGCCGCGCAGGACGGTGTCGATCAGGGCCGCGATCTCGTCCATCTCGGCGACGCCCAGGCCCCGAGTGGTCAGCGCGGGGGTGCCGAGCCGGACGCCGGAGGTGTACCAGGCGCCGTTCGGGTCCCGCGGGACGGCGTTGCGGTTGGTGACGATGCCGGAGTCCAGCAGCGCCGCCTCGGCCTGACGGCCGGTGAGCCCGTAGCCGGAGACGTCCGCGAGCACCAGGTGGTTGTCCGTGCCGCCGGTGACGAGCGTGCCGCCGCGGCGCAGCAGGCCCTCGGCGAGCGCCTGCGCGTTGTCGACCACGCTCCGGGCGTACGTCCGGAACTCGGGGCGGCGGGCCTCGGCGAAGGCGACCGCCTTGGCGGCCATCACGTGCGAGAGCGGGCCGCCGAGCACCAGCGGGCAACCGCGGTCGACGTGTTCGGCCAGCTCGGCGGTGCAGAGCACCATGCCACCGCGCGGGCCGCGCAGTGACTTGTGGGTGGTGGTGGTGACGATGTGGGCGTGCGGGACGGGGTCGTGGTCGCCCGTGAGCACCTTGCCCGCGACCAGGCCGGCGAAGTGCGCCATGTCGACCATCAGGGTCGCGCCGACCTCGTCCGCGATCTCGCGCATCGTACGGAAGTTGACCAGCCGCGGGTACGCGGAGTAGCCGGCCACCAGGATCAGCGGGCGGAACTCGCGGGCGGTGGCACGCAGCGCGTCGTAGTCGATCAGTCCGGTGACCGGGTCGGTGCCGTAGCTGCGCTGCTCGAACATCTTGCCGGAGATGTTCGGCCGGAAGCCGTGGGTGAGGTGGCCGCCGGTGTCCAGGGACATGCCGAGCATCCGCTGGTTGCCGAGCTCGCGGCGCAGCTCGGACCAGTCCTGCTCGGTGAGGTCGTTGACGTTGCGGACCTCGGCGCGCTTCAGGGCGGGGCTCTCGACGCGCTGGGAGAGGACGGCCCAGAAGGCGGTCAGGTTGGCGTCGATGCCGGAGTGCGGCTGGACGTAGGCGTGGTCGGCGCCGAAGAGCGCGCGGGCGTGCTCGGCGGCGATCGTCTCGACGGTGTCGACGTTGCGGCAGCCGGCGTAGAAGCGGCGGCCGGCGGTGCCCTCGGCGTACTTGTCGCTGAGCCAGTTGCCCATCGCGAGCAGGACGGCCGGGGAGGCGTAGTTCTCGCTGGCGATGAGCTTGAGCGAGGCGCGCTGGTCCTCGATCTCCTGCCCGATGGCGGCGGCGATCCGCGGCTCCACCTCGCGGACGACGTCGAGGGCGCTGCGGAAGGCGGTGTTGGCGGTGGCGCCGGCGGCGGTGTGCGGCGCGGCGGGGGTGGCGGGGGTCGCAGGGGTGGCCAAGGCGGTCTCCTCGTGACGGATGGACGAGTACGGACGGCCCAGGCGCTCGGCAACATGGCGTGCGGGTGCACGGAGCCGCTTCCCGATGGTCGATTCCATCCGTGCGCGCCAGTCGCGACTCACCGGGATCGTACCAATGCGCCGGCGGATGTGGCGGAGGTCTCAGAATGCGGGACGGACCGGAGCTTTTGCCCCGCTATGCCCGTTCTTCTGCAACGGCAGTATTGCAACGGAATGAAGCCGTCACAATCCCCGAAACATTGCACCCGAACTCTGCCGGGAATGATTTGCGGAAGTCCGGCCGTGTCCGATCTGATGGCGTTCGGCAGGCCACCGGGAAACCCCCGCGGGGCCGGTCCGGAAATGCACACCAGCGCACCCTCACCCACGGGGCGGCGGAGAATTCGGGGAGTACGCCTCTCATGGCAGCGGTCGAGACAGTCACAGAGCCCTCCGGAGCCGACACCGCCGGCCAGGCACCCCCCGAGGAGGCCCCCGCCGGACGGCCGCCGGCCACCGCGGCGGCCCCGCGGGGCCCGCTGCGCCGGATCCTGCGCGACCGGGTCGGCGCCACCGCCCTCGTGGTCGTCCTGCTCTTCCTGCTGCTCGCGCTCGCCGCCCCGCTGATCGCCGCCCTGTACGGCAGGAACCCGGTCGAGCACTACGGCCAGAACACGCCCGGCCTGCTCAGCGACGGCGGGCTGCCGATGGCACCGAACGGCGGGATCTCGGGCGACTTCTGGTTCGGCCTGGAGCCCGGGCTCGGCCGCGACGTCCTCACCCAGCTGCTCTACGGGATCCGCACCTCGCTGCTGATCGCCTTCGCCTCGGCCGCCGTCACCACCACGCTCGGGGTGCTGGCCGGAGTCGCGGTGGGCTACCTCGGCGGGATCACCGACCGGCTCTTCGGTTTCCTCTCCAATGTGCTGCTGGCCTTTCCGACGCTGCTCCTGCTGCTCGCGCTCAGCCCCGTCATCCAGTCCCGGCTGGTCGATCCCGACACCGCCGAGCCCGAGTGGATGCAGTTCCTGGTCCTGATCCTGGTGTTCTCCGCGTTCGGCTGGATTCCACTCGCGCTTTCCCTCCGGGCTTCCGTGCGGTCACTCCGGGAAAGGGATTTCGTGCAGTCCGCCCGGGCCCTCGGCGCGAGCGGATTCCATATCGTGTTCCGTGAACTCCTGCCGAATGTCCGGGCGCAGCTCCTGGTGCACGCGACGATGGCGGTGCCGACCTTCGTCGCCTCCGAGGCGGTGCTCTCCTTCCTCGGCGTCGGCATCAACGAGCCGATCCCGGACTGGGGCCGGATGATCGCCCGGGGCTCCGAGGTCTTCCAGGCCGACCCGACGTACATGTTCTTCCCCGGCGTGGCGCTGCTGCTCTTCGTGCTCGCCTTCAACCTGCTCGGAGACGCCGTACGGGACGCACTCGACCCGCGCGCCGCCCGCTGAGCACCGCCGTCCGCTCGTTCGGACCGGCCCCGCCCTCCCCCTCGGGAGGGCCCCTCCGCCGAGGAGCGGCCCTCCTCCCGGAACCGCTTCCCCTCCTCCCTTTCACCTAGCCGCCCCGCCCCCGGGGCAAGGAGAGATTCGCCATGCGCTGGATCAAACCGTCCCTCGCCGTCATCGCCACCGCGGTGCTGGCGACCTCCTGCTCGGCCGGCGCGGGCTCCACCTCCGGCGCCGGCGCCGGCGCCGCCAAGGAATCCTCGCCGCTGACCGCCGCGCTCGGCACCGAGAAGGAGAGCGCCGGCCCGGCCCCCGCCGTCCCCGGCGCCCGCCCGGGCGGCACCGTGAACGTCTACAACACCACCGACTTCCGCCACCTCGACCCGCAGAAGGTCTACGCGGGCGCCGCGTACAACACCTCGCTGCTCTGGGGCCGCCAGCTGACCCAGTACCAGGTGGTGGACGGCAAGGCCAAGCTGGTCGGCGACCTCGCCACCGACACCGGGACCTCCGCCGACGGCGGCCGCACCTGGACGTACCGCCTGAAGGAGGGCGTGGCCTGGGAGGACGGCCAGCCGATCACCTCGCAGCAGGTCAAGTACGGCATCGAGCGCTCCTTCGGCAAGGGCTACGAGGTCGGCCCGCCGTACTGGCCGCAGTGGCTCACCGGCGAGGCCAGCTACGACGACGCCCGCAAGAAGTACGGCGGCCCGCAGGACGGCGACCTCGCCGCGATCGAGACCCCGGACGACCGCACCCTCGTCCTGCACTTCCCGCAGCCGCAGGCCGACGTGCCGTACATGGCCGCGCAGTCCTCCTCCTCCCCGGTGCGCAAGGACAAGGACACCGGCACGGACTACGACCGCCTGCCGTTCTCCAGCGGCCCGTACCGGATCGCCGAGCACGTCCAGAACACCCGGCTGGTGCTGGAGCGCAACCCGCACTGGAAGGCGGAGACCGACCCGATCCGCAACCAGTACCCGGAGAAGTTCGTCTTCACCTTCGGCAAGGAGGCGCTCAACATCAACCAGGAGATCCTCTCCGGCCGGGACGGCGGCGCCGACGCCACCACGGTGGCCACCCAGCTCTCCCCCGAGCTCTACCAGAGCGTCGACACCGACCCCGAGGCCAAGGAGCTGGTGGTCTCCGGCCGGCAGGGCGCCTTCGTCACCCAGCTCGTGATCAACAACGAGCGGGTGCCGGACGTCCAGGTCCGCAAGGCGCTGCACCTCGCCTACCCGCGCCAGCAGGCGCGCCAGGTCCAGGGCGGCACCCGGGTCGGCGAGCTGGCCACCACGCTCAGCTCCCCCGCGCTGGTCGACTGGCAGAAGTACGACCTGTACCCGGCCAAGCCGGAGGGCGACCCGGAGGCCGCCAAGCAGGAGCTCGCCAAGGCCAAGCAGCCGCCGGCCGCCCTGACCTACGCGTACGCCAACACGCCGAACGGGCAGCGGGTCGCCCAGGTGCTGGTCGAGGGCTTCGCCAAGGCCGGGATCACCATCGTGCCGAAGCCGATCGACGCCAAGGCGCTGCTGGACGAGGCGCACCGCGCCGACTCCCCGTACGACCTGTTCGAGGAGACCAGCTCGGTCGACTGGCCTACCCCGTCCACGCTGGTCCCGTTCTCCTTCGACGGCCGGGCCAACAGCGACCTCAACTCCGCCCGCTACCACAACGCCGAGGTGGACAAGGAGATCGACCGGATCAACCAGATCGGCGAGCCGCGTGCCAAGGCCAAGGAGCTGTACGCGCTGGAGCAGACCGTGATGAAGGACGTGCCGGTGCTGCCCTTCGCCTACCCGACCATGAACCAGCTGCGCGGCAGCAACGTCGGCGGGGCGTTCGTCCACCCGATCTACGGCTCGGTCAGCCTGGCCTGGCTCTACCTCAAGTCCTGACGTCCTGACGCCCCCGGTGGCTCGGCCCGTGCGGCGGGCCGGGCCGCCGGCCCCCCTTCCGCCCCTCCTCCCGCTCGCCCTCCCCTCCTCCCTCCTCCCGTCCCCTCCTCGACCCCGGACCGGCCATGCTCTCCTTCGCCCTGCGGCGGACCCTCCAGGCCCTCGCCGTCCTGGTCGCGGTCTCCGCCGCCGCCTTCGCCCTCTTCTACGCCGCCCCCGCCGACCCGGCCCGCGCGGCCTGCGGCCCGCGCTGCGACTCCGGCCAGGTCGCGTCCGTCCGCCAGAGCATGGGCCTGGACCAGCCGCTGCTCACCCAGTACACCGACTACCTCGCCGGGGTCGTCGCCGGGCGGGACATCGCCGACGTCGACGGCTCGGTCATCCACTGCGAGGCGCCCTGCCTCGGCTACTCCTACCGGCTCCACCAGCCCGTCACCGAGGCCCTGGTCGACCACCTGCCGGTGACCTTCTCGCTCACCGCCGGCGCGCTCGCCGTCCTGGTGCTGCTCGGCCTCGGCACCGGATTCGTCTCCGCCCTGCGCCACGGGACCAGGACGGACCGGCTGCTATCCGGCTTCACCCTGGTCGGTGCCAGCGTGCAGATCTACTTCCTCGGGTACGTCGCCCAGTGGGCACTGGTCTACTCGACCGGCCTGCTGCCGTTGCCCTCCTACACGCCGCCGACCGAGGACCCGGCCGCCTGGGCGGGCGGGATGCTGCTGCCCTGGCTGGTCCTCGGCTTCGTCAACTCGGCCGTCTTCGCCCGGCTCTCGCGCTCCCAGCTGCTGGAGACGATGAACGAGGAGTACGTCCGCACCGCGCGCGGCAAGGGCCTCGGCCGGCTGCGCACCCACCTCAAGTACACCTCGCGCGGCGCCGCCGGCCCGCTCGTGCAGCTGCTCGGGCTGGAGGCCGGCGCGCTGCTCGGCGGCGCGGTGATCACCGAGACCGTGTTCGGGCTGAACGGCGTCGGCACCTTCGCCGCCGAGGCCGTCTCCGGGCAGGACCTGCCGGCCGTGGTCGGCGCCGTGCTGCTCGCCGCCTGCTTCGTGGTGCTGTTCGTCGCCCTGGCCGACCTCGCGGTGGCCTGGCTCGATCCGCGCATCCGCCTCAGCTGACCCCCTCTGGAGTGTTCCGATGACCCCCTCCACCGAAGCGGTGCTGAGCGTCCGCGACCTGTCGGTGTCCTTCGCCGACCCGCGCGGCGGCGCGCCCGTCCGGGCCGTCCGCGGCCTCTCCTTCGACCTCGCCCGGGGCGAAGTCCTCGGCCTGGTCGGCGAGTCCGGCTCCGGCAAGTCCGCGACCGGCCTCGCCGTGCTCGGCCTGCACGACCCGCGCACCACCACCGTCACCGGCTCGATCCGGCTTGGCGGCCAGGAGCTGGTCGGCGCGGACGAGGAGGTGCTGCGCCAGGTGCGCGGCGGCCGAATCGCCCTGGTCTTCCAGGACGCGCTCACCTCGCTCAGCCCGTTCCACGGCGTGGGCGCGCAGTTGGCCGAGATGTACCGGCTGCACCACCCCGGCGCCGGCCGTGCCGAGGCCCGGCGGCGGGCCGCCGCCATGCTGGACCGGGTCGGCATCCCGGCCGCCCGGGTCCGCGACCATCCGCACCTCTTCTCGGGCGGCATGCGCCAGCGGGTGATGATCGCCATGGCGCTGATGAACGACCCCGACGTGCTGATCGCCGACGAGCCGACCACCGCGCTGGACGCCCGCGTCCAGCGGCAGGTCCTCGACCTGCTGGGCGAGTTGCAGCGCGAGCACGGCACGGCGGTGCTGCTGGTCAGCCACGACCTCGGCGTGGTGGCCGGGACGACCGACCGGACGCTGGTGCTGCGCGACGGCGAACAGGTGGAGTCGGCGCCGACCGCCGAGCTGCTGGCCGCGCCGCAACAGCCCTACACCCGGGCCCTGGTGGGGGCGGCGCTCACCCGGGAGACCGTGCCGGGCACACCGCTGGCGACCGTCGACGACCCGTCGCCGTCCTTCTCCTTCGCGGAACGGGTGAGCGCCGCCCCCGACCGCTGGCTGGTCGAGGTCGAGGACCTCGCCGTCCGCTTCCCCGGGCGGCGCGGCCTCACCGGCCGGCGCGGCGAGCCCGTCCGCGCGGTGGAGGGGCTGAGCCTGCGGATCGCCCCCGGCGAGACCCTGGGCCTGGTCGGCGAGTCCGGCTCCGGCAAGTCCACCACCTCCCGGGTGC
This sequence comes from Kitasatospora sp. NPDC058218, assembly GCF_042882445.1. Lineage (NCBI taxonomy): Bacteria > Bacillati > Actinomycetota > Actinomycetes > Kitasatosporales > Streptomycetaceae > Kitasatospora > Kitasatospora sp. NPDC058218. The sequence continues at coordinate 91,014 of NZ_JBHVWC010000019.1, forward strand.
TGGCCGGCCTGCAACCCGTGAGCGCCGGCCGGGTGCGCTACGACGGCGTCGACGCCACCACCCCCGACCGGGCACTGCGCCGCCGGCTCAGCCGCGAGATCCAGCTGGTCTTCCAGGATCCGTACGCCTCGCTCAATCCGCGCCGCACCGTCGCCCAGACCCTCGACACGCCGCTGCGCCTGCACACCTCCCTCGGCCCGGCCGAACGGCGCGAGCGCTCCGCCGAGTTGCTGGAGCAGGTCGGCCTGCCGGCCGCGCACCTGGACCGCTACCCGCACGAGTTCTCCGGCGGCCAGCGCCAGCGGATCGGCATCGCCCGGGCGCTCGCCCCCGAACCCCGGCTGATCATCGCCGACGAACCGGTCTCCGCCCTGGACGTCTCGGTCCGGGCCCAGGTGCTCAACCTGCTGATGGAGCTGCGCGAACGCCTGGGCGTCGCCTTCCTGTTCGTCTCGCACGACCTCGCCGTGGTGCGGCACTTCTGCGACCGCGTCGCGGTGATGCACGGCGGCCGGCTGGTCGAGTCCGCCGACCGCGACCGGCTGTTCACCGCCCCGCACACCGACTACACCAGGGAGTTGCTGGCCGCCGCGCACTGAGGGTGTGTCGCCACCCGCACGCCGCCCCGCTCCGCATACGATCGGCTACCGGCAGCGACTCCCACCACCCCGGAAAAGGGGTTCCCGATGACCCTCGTCAGCCAGGCCGCCACACTGCTCCAACTGTTGGGCCGGCTCCACCCCGAGGCCCTGGACGGCATCCGCCCGCACCTGCCCGTCCTCGGGCCCACCCGCCACCTCCACCTGGCGGCGCACGGCAGTGGAGAGGCCGGGCTCAACCCGCAGCCGATCCCGCCCGGCGCGACCGAACTGCGCCTGGCCGTCGCCGGAACGGTCAACGCGGTGGCCAACGCGGCCATCACCGCACGCCTGTCCGGCGGGGACCCGCGCACCATCCTCACCGAGGTCGGGGACGACTGGTGCCCGACCCCACCGGACCGGCGCATCCCGTGGCCCCGGCACTGGCCCTTCCCCTGGCCGCCCGGCGAGCCGTACCCGATCGACCCCGGCTACGCCACCCCGGCTGTACAGGCCCAGGCGGCGCTCGCCTTCCAGGCCTACGCCGGCGGGGTCGCGGACGAGGAGCTGGGCGCCGCCTTCGGCGAACTGGCGGAGCGGCTCGGCCAGGCGGCGATCGGGACGGCGGGCTGAGCCACCGCGCGGCGGCGGCACTGCCGGGGGCGGCGTCCTGGACGGTGCCGCCCCCGGCGGCCGAGCGGGGCGTCGGCCTCAGCGGATCGTCGCGAACGCCTCGTCGATCGCCGCACAGGTCGCGCCGATGTCGTCCTCGGTCACCGCCGCCGACACGAACCAGCAGGCCAGCCCGTACGCGTTGACGTGGATGCCGCGTGTCACCAGGGCGTACCGGAAGGCGTCGTAGCGCCCCTGGTCCAGCGCGAGGGTGTCCCGGTACTGCCTGGTCGGCGCGCCGTCGGCGGAGAACACCACCTGGAACATCGCACCGACGCCCTGCACCGCGCACGGGACGCCGTGGTCGTGGGCGGCCCTGCGGACGGCGGTCATGATGCGCCGGCCGGCCGCGTCGATCCGGTCGGTGACCGCCGGGTCCGCGAGCCGGGTGAGCGTCACCAGGGCGGCGGTGGCGCAGAGCGGCGAGCCGTTGTACGTCCCGCCGTGCTTCACCCGGTTGGCGGCCACCTCGCCCATGACGTCGGCCCGGCCGGCGAAGGCCGCGATGGGCAGTCCGCCGCCGAGCGCCTTGGAGTAGACCGCCAGGTCGGGAACGACGCCGAACAGGGCCTGCGCACCGCCCGGGCCGGTACGGAAGCCCGTACACACCTCGTCGAAGATCAGGAGGAGACCCCGCCTGGTGCACTCCTCGCGCAGCACCTCCAGGAAGCCCGGAGCCGGCATGGTGCAGGCGTTGTTGGCGACGATCGGCTCGCAGATCACCGCCGCGATCTCGCGCTGGTGCGCGTCCAGCACGGTGCGCAGCGCCGCGGGGTCGTTCCACGGGCAGACCAGCACGTCCGCCACCACGCCCGCCGGGATCCCCGGGGAGTGCGGCAGGGCCGCCGGCGCCTCGTAGGGGCCGGCCTCGTCGGCGGTCGGCCGGTTGGAGATCGCCAGCGTGTCCACCCAACCGTGGTAGTGCCCCTCGAACTTGAGGATCCTGGACCGCCCGGTGAAGCCACGGGCCGCCCGGACCGCCCCCTGGATCGCCTCCGAGCCCGAGTTGGCGTACCGCACCAGGTCGGCGCAGGGCACCATCCGCTGGATCTGCTCGGCCAGTTCGATCTCCGGCAGGTTGCAGGTGCCGAACATGGTGCCGGTCTGCAGGACGCCGCCCAGTGCCCGGGCGAGGCCGGGGTCGGCGTGGCCGAGGACGGCACTGCCGTAGGAGATCAGGAAGTCCACGTACTCGTTGCCGTCGGCGTCCCAGATGCGCGCGCCGGAGCCGCGTTCGATGTACAGGGGGTACGGGTGCGGACCGGTGGAGGTGATGCGGGAGGACGAACTGACGCCACCGGCCAGGGACTTCCCGGCCCGGTCGAACAAGGCTCGGCTGGTGTCCGTCCGGGGCCCCACCGGTGTGCCGGCGTCGGGTACGGCGTTGAAGGTCCGTCGAGGGGTCATCCGCTCTTCCTGTCCCAGTGGTTCGGCTGCGGTGGTAGGGGCACGACCGACCGACCGGCGAGCCGGTCGTGCTGGCCCGGCGAGCGTCGGCGCCCGGCCGGATGGACGCCCTTGACGACCATCGCCGTTCAATCGAAAACTGATCTCTCGTCATGTTCTCGCAATATCGAGGGAGTTGCATTCATGATCGGGAAGATCTCGGTGGTCACAGGGGCGGGCAGCAACGTCGGACGGGCCTGCGCGCTGGCCCTGGCGGCGGACGGCTGGTCAGTCGTCCTGGTCGGCCGGCGCAAGGAGGCCCTGGAGGAGACCGCCCGGCTGGCCGGGCCGTCCCTCGCGGACCGCCTGGTTCCGCTGGCCGCGGACATCACCGACCCCGCGGCCGTACGCGGGCTGTTCGCCGAGGTCGCGCTGCGCTTCGGCCGGCTCGACCTCCTGTTCAACAACGCGGCCGACACCATGCCCTACATCCCGACCGAGGACGTCGCCGCCGAGGACTGGGGCCGGGTGCTCGGGTCCATCGCCACCGGCAGCTTCCTCTGCGCCCAGGCCGCGTACCGGATGATGAAGGAGCAGTCGCCGCGCGGCGGACGGATCATCAACAACGGCGCGCCGTCGGCCCACGTCCCCCGCCCCGACTCGATCGCGTTCACCGCCGCGAAGCACGCGGTGGCCGGCCTGACCAAGTCACTCTCCCTGGACGGGCGCCGGTACGACATCGCCTGCGGGCAGATCGACATCGGGAACGTGACGCCCGGCGACAGGGAGCAGCCCGCCGCCCGCCAGGCCGACGGCAGCCTCCGGGTCGAACCGACCATGGACGTCCGCCATGTCGCGGAGGCCGTGGTGACGATGGCGGCGCTGCCGCTCGGCGTGAACATCCCGTCGATCACGGTGATGCCGAGCGCCATGCCCTACGTCGGCCGCGGCTAGGCCCGGGCCGTGGAAGAGCGCCGAACGGAGCGGCGGGCCGCAGCACTCCCATTCCGCATGACGACTCTGAGTGACCGTAGCGGCGCCCTGCGCTGGACCGGAGCCCCGGAGCCGGCCGGTGCACGACCCCCATCAGGCCCACCGTGCGGCGGAAGTACCGGGGATGGGCGGGTAGCGTGTGTACGTCAGTATCCGGGCGGGGCCCCCGAGAGCGTCACGGTGCGTCACGACATGTCGACGCACTCCGTGCGTCCGCCGCACGGGTGCCGGCTGCCCCGTCCACCCGGACGCGGCACGGACCGCTCCGAGGACACCGCGACATGCCTACCCCGACCACCGCGTACGTCAGCCGACCGGCCCTGGTCGCGGGCCCCCACGTCGTCCCGGCCGAGCGGATCCGCGACGACATCCTCGCCCGCAACCCCGACTACCCGCCCCGGCAGGCCCAGACCGTGCGGATGGCCCTGAGCAACCTGCCCGGCACCCGCCGGTACTTCCAGCCGTACGAGGTCGTCACCTCGCCCGACCGCACCGCCGCCGAGCGCAAGAGCACCACCATGGCCGACCTGCTGGCCGCCGCCGAGCACGCCGCCACCGAGGCGATGGCGAACGCGGGCGTGAACGCCGAGGACGTCGACTGCATCGTCGTCAGCAGCGCGACCGGCGACGGGGTGCCGGGGCTGGACATCCTCCTCCAGCAGCAGCTCGGACTCCGCCCGGACATCCGCCGCCGACCCATGACGCAGCTGGCCTGCGCGGGCGGCGCGCACGTGCTGATCGCCGCCCAGGAGTACCTGGCCGGGAACCCCGGGGGTGTCGTCCTGGTGGTCGCCGGCGAATCCCTCTCCTCGCTCTACCAGGACACCCAGACCTCGATCGAGGACCAGATCTACAAGGGGCTCTGGGGGGACACGGTCGGTGCGGCCGTCGTCACCGGCGAGCGGCGCACGCCCGGGCTGCGCCTCGGTCACAGCTTCGAGTACACGATCCCGCGGACCACCGACCGGTACCGCAAGCTGACCGACGAGCGCGGGGACCACTTCGCCTCCACCCGGGCCTCGCTCCGCTCGGTCACCGACCTCGGGCCGGCCCTGCTCGCGTGGCTGGACCGGCACGGCGGCCGGGAGCTCGACTTCGGTGTGCTGCATCCCGGCGGGCCCGCCATAGTCGACCGCCTGGGCACGCTGCTCGGCGTGGACGAGGCCTTCCTCCGGCATTCCAAGGCGGTGCTCGCCGAGGAGGGCAACCTGGGCGGAGCGACGGTCTTCTCCGTCCTGGCCCGGACCCACCGGACGCCCCCGGCCACCGGCGCGCGCGGCCTCGTCTTCGGCCTCGGCCCGGGGGTCGCCCTCAGCGCGCTGCTCGTCAGCTGGGCCGGCCCCGCCGACTGAGCGCGTGGCGGGTAGCGGGTAGCGAGCTCCCGCGCGGCCTCTGCGGCCGTCGACCCGGACTGCGGCGCCCGCTCCGGAGCCGGGCGCCGACAGGGATCCGGGCACTGCTCGGAGCACTCCGAGCACCGACACGGGATCAGATCGCCGACACGGAACCGATCACCGCTCGGACCACGAGCGTCACTAGGGGCCCGGTCAGCGATCGTGGACCGCGCGATGGTCGTGCACCGATCGGCGACAGGACACCGGGCGCCGACCGGGACCGCTACGCGCTCGGCACGATCCGCTCGACCAGCGTCCCGACCAGCGCGGCGAGGTCATCGGCACCCAACACCTCGGGCAGGGTGAGGTGTTCGACGATCAGGCCGGTCATCGCGAGGTAGAGGACGACGACCGTGTCGCGATCCCCGGGAAGGCCCTCGCCCACGTGGTAGGCGATGTTCGCCTCCAGCTGCTCGCGGACCGTCTCGCCGAGCTCACTGCGCAGGTCCGGCCGACGGGTGGCCTCCAGGCGCAGTTCGAGCAGGGCCAGGTAGCCGGCGCGCTCGACGGTGATCCGGCCCAGCAGGTCCTGCATCAGAGCGGCGACCAGGTCGCGGTCGCGCGGGGCACGCAGCAGGTCGGCGATGACGGCTGGCTCCGGGGTGAGCCGGTGATGGATGTGGCGGGCGGTCTGGTGGAGCAGCTCGTCGCGGTTGGCGAAGTAGTTGGACGCGGTGCCGGCGGGGACGCCCGCCTGGGCGTCGACCGCGCGGAAGGTGAGCCCGCGGGCGCCCTCACGGGCGAGCACGTCGATGGCGGCATCGGTGAGAGCGGTACGGCGAGCGGGGTTCTGAACCACGACTCTGATCCTCCTTCAGAAGACCCTGGACAACCACTACAGACTGAGTACTATACCTGGAGTGGTTGAGGGCGCAGGGTCCTCGCCCGAACCCCAAGGACGTGAATGCGCAAGCTCACCTACTACGTCGCCGCCACCCTCGACGGCTTCATCGCCGCCCCGGACGGCGCCTACGACTTCTTCGATCCGTTCATCACCGACGAGCACATCTCGTTCATGGTCGGCGAGTTCGGCGACGCCCTTCCCACCCCCGCCCGCACGGCCTTCGGTCTGACGGACGCGCCCAACACGCGCTTCGACACCGTTCTCATGGGCCGCGGCAGCTACGACCCGGGCCTGGCCCTCGGCCTCACCAGCCCCTACGGCCACCTGCGGCAGATCGTCTTCTCCCGCTCGCTCACCACCAGCCCGGACCCGGCCGTCGAGGTCACCGCGGAGGACCCGCTCGACCTGGTCCGCCGACTGAAGCAGGAGGAGGGCCTCGGCATCTACCTCTGCGGCGGCGGCGACGTCGCCGGCCGGCTCCTGCCGGAGATCGACGAGCTGATCGTCAAGCTGTACCCCGTCGCGATCGGCTCCGGCGTCCCGCTCTTCCGGGCCGACTTCTCGCCGAACAGCTTCACCCTGGCCGACACCCGGGTGCTGGGCAACGGAGCCGTCGTCCTCACCTACGCGAAGGCCGCCGCGGTGCCCGCCCCGACAGCCCGCTGACGCTGACCACCAGGCAGACCCCGACGACCACGATCGCCCCGCCCACCAGGGTGGGGCCGGTCAGTGGTTCGGCCAGCACCAGCGAGCCGAGCAGGACCGCCACCACCGGGTTCACGTACGCGTAGGTGGCGACCAGGGTCAGCGGCGCGGACTGCAGCAGCCAGGCGTACGCGGTGAAGCCGACCAGCGAGCCGACCACCACCAGGTAACCGAGCGCCAGCCAGGACCGGGTGGAGTAGGCGCCGAGGTCCAGCCCGCGCTGCTCCCCTCGCGCCAGTCCGATCAGCACATTGCCCAGCCCGCCCACGATCATCTGGTACGCGCTCGCCGCGAAGACGTTGCCCGGCATCGGGATCCGCTTGGCGGCGAACGAGCCGGCCGCCCAGGTCAGCGTGGCGCAGATGACCACGATCACGCCGGCCGGGGCGACGTCCCCGCCGATCGCGGGTGCGGAGAGCACCGCCAGACCGACCAGCCCGAGCAGCACCCCGGCCAGTTCGACGGGCTTGGGCCGGTCACCGGTCGCCGCCGTGAGCAGCACCATCCAGAGCGGGACGGCCGCCACCAGCAGCGCGGCCAGCCCGGACGGGATGGAGTTCTCGCCGAGCACGACCAGCCCGTTGCCGCCGGTCAGCAGCAGCAGTCCGACCAGCGCGGAGGAGCCGAACTGCCGCCGGTCCACCCTCAGTCCGGCCCGCCCCTGACGGAACAGGACGAAGCCGCCCAGCAGCAGCCCGGCGACGAGGAACCGCGCCCCGGCGGAGAGGAACGAGGGCATCGTCTCCAGGGCGATCCGGATCGCCAGATAGGTCGAACCCCACACCACGTACACCACGGCGAGCGCCAGCCAGACCGCGCTGCCCAGGCCGGCCGGGCCGGGGACGGCGTCGGCGGGTACGCCGGCCGGGGCCGTGACGGACGGGCGCGAGACGGGAGCTGTCATGGGTGTCCCCCTAGGACGGTACTGGCGGTCACCCGCCATGACAGCGCATCAGCGCACCCGCGCGCCAGTGGGTATCACCAACCGGTCGCCGCCGCCCTCCGGGGCGCTCGGCGCGGGCGCTACGGTGGGCGCTCCCCCAGCCGGGAGGACCGCGCACCAGGAGGCCCCTTGTCCGACGCACCACCCGCCGACCAGCCCGCCGACCGGCCCGCCGCCCTGCCGTTCTTCGTCTACGGCACGCTCCGCACCGGCGGCCGCAACCACGCCGTCCACCTGGCCGGGCGCTGCGCGGCCGTCCGGGCCGCCGTGCTCGACGGCGCCGCACTGCACGACGGCCCGGGCTTCCCGTACGCGGTGCCGGACGCCACCCCCGGCCGGCGCGTCATCGGCGAGCTGATCACCGTGCGCCCCGGCGCGTACGCTGCCGCGCTCACCGCGCTCGACCGGCTGGAGGACTGCCGGGCCGACGGCACCGGCGAGTACGTGCGCAGGCGGCTGGCCGTCCGGACGACGACCGGGGGCACCGAGGACGCCTGGGTCTACCTGGCCGGCCCGGCCGTCGCCGCCCGCCTGCGCGCCCGCCCGGCACTCGTCCCGTCCGGGGACTGGACCCGCCGCGACGAACACTGAGGGCGGGGGACCGGAGCCGAGGACGTCAGGGCCTGCCCACGCCCGAGGCGCCCCGGCCACCCAGCGCTTTGTCGACATTGCGCCAGTACCGCATGGCGCCAGTACCGGTCACCGAGGCCCGCCACCCTCGCCGGAGGCCGCCCCGGCGGCGGCGGGTAGGCTGCCGCCTGCACGTTTCCCCGTCCCCGAGGAGCCTTCCGGTGTCCGACCTCCCTCCCCCGATCACCGTCGTCGGGATCGGGGCCGACGGCTGGCCCGGCCTCGCCGCGACCTCCCGGGCGGCGCTGCGGGCGGCCGAGGTCGTGATCGGCGGACCCCGGCAGCTGGCCCTGCTCCCCGCCGAGGAGGTCGCCGCCGAGCGGGTGCGGTGGCCGTCCCCGCTGCGCCCGGCCGTCCCCGGGCTGCTCGCCGAACACGCCGACCGCCGGGTGGCGGTGCTGGCCAGCGGCGACCCGATGTTCCACGGCATCGGCCGCACCCTCGCCGAGACGGTCGGCGCCGGGCGGCTGCGCGTCCTGCCGCACCCCTCCTCGGTCTCCTACGCCTGCGCCCGGCTCGGCTGGCCGCTGGAGGCCACCCAGGTGATCAGCCTGGTCGGCCGCCCCCTGGACACCCTGGCACTCGCCCTGCACCCCGGCCGCCGGCTGCTCGTCCTCAGCGCCGACGCCCGCACGCCCGCCGCCGTCGCCGCGCTGCTCACCGCGCGCGGCTACGGCACCGCCCGGCTCCGCGTGCTGGAGCAGCTCGGCGGCCCCGGCGAGCGGCAGCTGGACGGCCCGGCGGACGGCTGGCCGCACGCCGGCGGCGACCCGCTGAACGTGATCGCGGTCGAGCTGGGCGACGGCCCCCGCACCTCCCTGGTGCCCGGTCTGCCCGACGCCGCCTACGAGAGCGACGGCCAGCTGACCAAGCGGCACGTCCGCGCCGCCACCCTGGCCACCCTGGCCCCCGCACCCGGCGAACTGCTCTGGGACGTCGGCGGCGGCTCCGGCTCGATCGCGATCGAGTGGCTGCGCGCCCACCGCGACAACCGGGCGGTGACCGTCGAGCGCAGCGCCGACCGGGCCGAACGGATCGGCCGCAACGCCGCCGCGCTCGGCGTGCCCCGGCTGCGGGTCGTCACCGGCCCGGCGCCGGACGCGCTCGCCGGACTGCCCACCCCCGACGCCGTGTTCATCGGCGGCGGGCTCACCGCGCCCGGCCTGCTGGAGGCCTGCTGGGCGGCCCTGCCGCCGGGCGGCCGGCTGGTCGCCAACACCGTGACGCTGGAATCCGAGGCCCTGCTCACCACCTGGTACCGGCGGCACGGCGGCGAACTGCTGCGCCTCGCCGTCGCGCACGCCGTACCGGTGGGCGGCTTCACCGGCTGGCGGCAGGCGATGCCGGTCACCCAGTGGTCCGCCGTCAAACCGTCGACCGATCCAGGAGCGAGCTCATGACCGTCTACTTCATCGGGGCCGGCCCGGGCGCCGCCGACCTGATCACCCTGCGCGGTGCGCGCATCCTGGCCCGCGCCGAGGTCTGCCTCTACGCCGGCAGCCTGGTGCCGCGCGAGCTGCTGGCCGAGTGCCCGGCCGGCGCCCGGCTGGTCGACACCGCGCAGCTCGACCTGGACCGGATCGTCGCCGAGCTGGTCGCCGCCCACGAGGCCGGACAGGACGTGGCCCGGCTGCACTCCGGCGACCCGTCCGTGTTCAGCGCCGTCGCCGAGCAGATGCGCCGCCTCGACGCGGCGGGCGTCCCCTACGAGATCGTGCCCGGCGTGCCCGCCTTCGCCGCCGCGGCCGCTGCGCTCAAGCGCGAGCTGACGGTGCCGACCGTCGGTCAGACCGTCATCCTCACCCGGATCGCCAAGCGGGCCACCCCGATGCCCGAGGGCGAGGACCTCGCCACGCTCGGCCGCAGCGGCGCCCTGCTGGTGCTGCACCTGGCCGCCGGGTACATCGACGACGTGGTCGAGCAGCTGCTGCCGCACTACGGCGCCGACTGCCCGGCCGCCGTCGTCGCGATGGCCAGCCGCCCGGACGAGCTGGTGCTGCGCGGCACCGTGGCCACCATCGCCGGGCAGGTGAAGGCGGCGGGCGTGGTCCGCACCGCCGTCATCCTGGTCGGCCGGACGCTGGCCGCCGAGCAGTTCCGGGACAGCCACCTCTACTCGGCGGACCGCGAGCGCCCGCACGAGCCCTGCGGCGCGTGAGGGCCCACCTGCTCGTCCTCGGCGGCACGACCGAGGCGCGGGCCCTCGCCGCCGCCCTGGCCGACGCACCGCCGAGGGTCACCAGCTCGCTCGCCGGGCGGGTCGCCGAGCCCCGGCTGCCCGCCGGCGACGTCCGGATCGGCGGCTTCGGCGGACCGGACGGGCTCGCCGCCTGGCTGCGCGCCGAGCGGGTCGACGCGGTCGTCGACGCCACCCACCCGTTCGCGGCCGTCATGTCGCGCAACGCCGCGCTGGCCGCCGCGGCGACCGGTGTCCCGCTGCTGGCGCTGCGCCGCCCCGGCTGGACGCGGGTGGACGGCGACCGCTGGCACCCGGTGGAGTCGCTGGAGGCCGCCGCCGCGCTCCTGCCCGGGCTCGGCCGGCGAGTCTTCCTCACCACGGGCCGCCAGGGCATCGGCACCTTCGCCCACCTCGACGGCCTGCACTTCCTGGCCCGCTCGGTCGACCCACCCGAGCCGCCGGTGCCCGCCGCCCTCGACGTGCTGCTCGACCGCGGCCCGTTCACCCTGGACGGCGAGCGGGCGCTGCTGCGCGCGCACCGGATCGACGTCCTCGTCACCAAGGACAGCGGTGGCGCCGCCACCGCCCCCAAGCTCACCGCGGCCCGCGAACTCGGCCTGCCGGTCGTGGTCGTGGAGCGCCCGGCGGTGCCGGCCGGGGTGCCGGTCGCCGAGTCCGTGCCGGCGGCGCTGGACTGGCTCGCCGGGCGCGGTCTCACCCTTCGGTAAACCGGGCGACGGCCGGCACCCGGCCTGCCAGGATGGGCCGATGAGAGACGAACAGCGCACCCGGACCGAGCAGAGCGCCGACGAACGCGCCACCCTGGTCAGCTTCCTGGACTTCCAGCGCGACACCCTCGCGATGAAGTGCACCGGGCTGACCACCGACCAGCTCCGCGAGCGCGTCCTCCAGCCGTCCGCGCTCTCGCTGCTCGGCATCGTCCGCCACCTCGCCGAGGTCGAGCGCGGCTGGTTCCGCAACACCTTCAACAACGAGGCCCGGCCCGGCTTCTGGAAGCACCCCGACGGCAGCTTCGCCGAGTTCGACGTCGACGCCGCCGACCCCGAGGAGGCCTTCGCCGTCTGGCGCGGCGAGTGCGACCACGCCCGGGAACTCGTGGCCGCCGCCGAGTCGTTGGACGCTCTCGGACACCACGGCGAGGAGGCCTTCTCGCTGCGCTGGATCCTCACCCACATGATCGAGGAGTACGCCCGCCACAACGGCCACGCCGACCTGCTGCGCGAGCACCTGGACGGCACGACCGGAGAGTAGCCGGGCCCGGAGGCGTCGACCGGGACGGCCGGCCGCCGTACGACTGTCAGCCGGCCTCGACGAACGAGGCCGGCCGACGGGAAGTGACCGACCGTCAGATGTCGCGGAAGGTCTCGATCTGGGCGCCGATCGAGTTCAGGCGCTCGGCGAGGTCCTCGTAACCGCGGTTGATGACGTACACGTTGCGCAGCACCGAGGTGCCCTTGGCGGCGAGCATCGCGAGCAGGATGACCACGGCCGGGCGCAGCGCCGGCGGGCAGACCATCTCGGCGGCGCGCCAGCGGGTGGGGCCCTGGACGAGCACCCGGTGCGGGTCGAGCAGCTTGATGTCCGCGCCGAGCCGGGTGAGTTCGGTCAGGTAGATGGCGCGGTTGTCGTACACCCAGTCGTGGATCATCGTGGTGCCGTGGGCGGACGCGGCGATCGCGGCGAAGAACGGCACGTTGTCGATGTTGATGCCGGGGAACGGCATCGGGTGGATGGTGTCGACCGGCGCGGTCAGCTTGGAGGGGCGCACGGTGAGGTCGACCAGCCGGGTGTAGCCGTTGTGGGCCCGGTACTCGGGGGTGCGGTCGTAGTCCAGGCCCATCCCCTCCAGCACAGCGAGCTCGATCTCCAGGAACTCGATCGGCACCCTGCGGATCGTCAGCTCGGAGGAGGTGACGACCGCGGCGGCGAGCAGGCTCATCGCCTCCACCGGGTCCTCGGCCGGGGTGTAGTCGACGTCGCGGGTGATCTCGGGCACGCCGTGCACGGTGAGGGTGGTGGTGCCGATGCCCTCGATCTTCACACCCAGCCGCTCCAGGAAGAAGCAGAGGTCCTGGACCATGTAGTTGGGGGAGGCGTTGCGGATGACGCTGACGCCGTCGTGCCGGGCGGCGGCGAGCAGGGCGTTCTCGGTGACGGTGTCGCCGCGCTCGGTCAGCACGATCGGCCGGTCCATCGGCGCGCCGGGCTGGACCGAGGCGTGGTACGCGCCGGAGGTGGTGGCGACCTCCAGGCCGAAGCGGCGCAGCGCGGTCAGGTGCGGCTGGACGGTGCGGGTGCCGAGGTCGCAGCCGCCGGCGTACGGGATGGCGAAGCGGTCGGCGCGGTGCATCAGCGGGCCGAGGAACATCAGCACACTGCGGGTGCGGCGGGCGGCCTCGACGTCCATCGCCGCGAGGTCGAGCTCGGCGGGCGGGGTGAGTTCGAGGTCGCGGCCCTCGTTGGTCCAGCGGCTCTTGACGCCGATGCTGGTGAGCACTTCGAGGATCCGGTAGACCTCTTCGATCCGGGCGACCTGGCGGATCGTGGTGCGGCCGGTGGTCAGCAGCGAGGCGCAGAGGATCGCGACGCAGGCGTTCTTGCTGCTGCGGACGTCGATCGCGCCGGAGAGCCGGGCGCCACCGGCGACGCGCAGGTGCATCGGACCGGCGTAGCCGAGGGAGACGATCTCGCTGTCGAGGGCTTCGCCGATGCGGGCGATCATCTCAAGGCTGACGTTCTGCTTGCCCTGTTCGATGCGGTTGACCGCGCTCTGGCTGGTGCCGAGGGCCTCGCCGAGCTGGGCCTGGGACCAACCACGGTGCTGGCGCGCGGTGCGGATGAGGGTGCCGATACGGGTGAGGTAGTCGCCTGTCACTCGCCAGACCATATCTCATGCTTGAGATAGCGACAGAACTCGGGGCGGGCGTTGCGTCACTTATGTCCATTTCTGCTCCGGATTGACGAGGCATCGGCACACCACCGCCACACTCCTGTTACGGATCCGGCGCCCGTCGCCTCAGGGGCCGAGCGGCTCCGCCCGGCCCACGATCGTGCCGGCCCGGTCGATGCAGATGACGTCCACCGCGACCGGCGAGCCGACCAGCACCCCGAGCGCGGTCGCCCGGGCCCCCTCGGCGACGAGATCACCGAGCGGGACGCCGGCGGCGCGGCACAGCTGGATCGCCTCCAGCGCGGTGTTGGCCGCCGCGACGGCCGCGACCAGCTCCGGTCCGGCGCCCCCGGTGCGGGCCAGCCCGGCCAGATGGCCCCGGTCGACCTGGGAGCGGGCCGAGTGCAGGTCCAGGTGACCGGCGGCCAGCTTGGAGAGCTTGGCGAAGCCGCCCGCGACGGTCAGCCGCGGCACCGGGTGGCGCTTCAGGTACTTGAGCACCGCCCCCGCGAAGTCGCCCATGTCGAGCAGCGCGTCCTCGGGCAGGCCGTGCACGGCGGCGGCCACCTTCTCCGAGGTCGAGCCGGTGCAGCCCGCGACGTGGGTGCGCCCGGCGGCCCGGGCCACGTCCACCCCGCGCCGGATGGAGTCGATCCACGCGGAGCAGGAGTAGGGGACGACGATCCCGGTCGTGCCGAGGATCGAGAGCCCGCCGAGGATGCCCAGGCGGGGGTTCCAGGTGGAGCGGGCGATCTCCTCGCCGTGGTCCACGGAGACCTCCACCACGACGTCCCCGTCGCCGCCGAACTCCGCCGCCACCTCGGCGACCGCGTCCCGGATCATCTGCCGGGGCACCGGGTTGACGGCCGGCTCGCCGACGGCCAGCGGCAGTCCGGCCTTGGTGACCGTCCCGACGCCCGGACCGGCCCGGAACACCACCCCGGCGCCCGGCTCCCCCGCCCAGACCGTCGAGCGGATCAGCGCGCCGTGCGTCACGTCCGGATCGTCCCCGGCGTCCTTCACCACCCCGGCCATCGCCCGGTCGCCCGTCCGCTCCTGCGCCGCCAGCGCGAACCCGGGTCGCTGCCCCTTCGGCAGGGTGATCACCACCGGTTCGGGGAACGCGCCCGTCAGCAACGCCTGGTACGCCGCCTTGGTCGCCGCCGTCGCGCAGGCGCCCGTCGTCCACCCGGGCCGCAGCCCACTGCTCTTCAGCTGCCCGGCCCGCCCACCGCCCTCAGCCACGCCGACCGCTCCTCGCCTCACACTGCATCTCCTTCGCCCCGGAAGGCGCACCCCATCCTCCACCGCCATCGACCGACAGCCGCAGCCGGGGCGCCGCCGGGTGGCCGGCGAAACCGGTCCCGCCAGAGCCGGAGGAGGCGCCACCGGACGACGCGACGTACGTTACGTACTTGACGTACGCACCCGTGCATATGCACGCTGGGGCGGAACACCGAGGAGGCAGCCATGTCCGCAGTCCACTTCGACAGCTACACCGAGGCGCGCGCACACCTGAAGGACCTCCTCGACGCCGCAGAGGAAGGCCGGGTGGCAACCGTCAGGCGCGACACCGGCCGAGCCGCCGTGGTGGACGTGGAGCGACTGCGCCACTATCTGGCACTGGTCTGCCCGTCGAAGACCGAAGTGGTCGCAGAGGGCGGCGGCTGGTCGGTCTTCATCCCCGGTCTGCCGGTGGCGGCCGACGGCGCGAGCTTCGACGAGGCCATAGCCGAGATGGTGCAAGCGCTGCGCGAGTACGCGGAGGACTGGCAGGACCGACTGCGCACGGCTCCCAACCACCGGGACCACTGGGGGCTGGTCCAGCTGGTCTCTCTCAGTGACGACGACCAGATCGCCGCCTGGCTGGTGGGAGCGGAGCGGTGACCCGACCACAGCCCGACCGCGGGCGCCATGACCAGTTCTGCCGCACCGAGGGCTGGGACCGGGCCCGGGACGCTCATGGACGGACCGGCACCCATCACGTCACGTACGAACTGCCCCTGCGCGACGGGCGCATCTTGCGAACCCGAATGTCGCACCCCGTGAACCGCACCGCCTACGGGCCGTCCCTCTGGGGCCACATTCTTCGCGACCAGCTGGAAGTCACCGAGGATGAGTTCTGGGATTGCGCGCTGCTCGGTCGACTCCCGGACCGTGGAGCTCCCGAACTTCCCAAGGAATCCCTTCCCGCCGATCTGGTCTACCTGCTGATCCACCGGGTCGGTCTCGCCGAGGAGGCCGTGGCCATGTTGTCCCGCGAGGACGCGGCGGCCAGGCTGCAGCGGCACTGGACCGACGGCACCTGACGGCACCGACGGACCTGCTGCCGTCCCCTTCCCGGCGTGCCGGGAAGGGGACGGGGTGCTCAGGCCTCCGGGTAGCGGCGCGGGGTCCAGACGACCTGGGTGCCGTTGCCGCGTTCGACGGCCCTGGTCTGCGAGGAGCCGATGAGCAGGATGGTGCGCATGTCGACCTGGGCGGGGTCGAGGTCGGCGAGGCGGACGGTGCGGACGCGCTCGGTCGGGCCGCCGACGTCGCGGGCCATCACCACCGGGGTGCCGGGTGCGCGGTACTCCAGGAGGAGGTCGCGGGCCAGGCCGACCTGGGTGGTGCGGGACTGCGAGCCGGGGTTGTAGAGGGCGAGCACGAGGTCGGCCTCGGCGGCCGCACGCAGCCGCTTGGCCACCACCTCCCAGGGCTTGAGGCGGTCGGAGAGCGAGACCACCGCGTAGTCGTGGCCGAGCGGGGCGCCGGCCCGGGAGGCGGCGGCGTGGGCGGCGGTCATCCCCGGGAGGATCCGGACCGGGACGTCACGGTAGGCGTCCTCGCAGGCGACCTCCAGGACGGCGGTGGCCATCGCGAAGACGCCCGGGTCGCCGGAGGAGACCACCGCGACGTGGTGGCCGCGCCGGGCGAGGTCCAGGGCGAACTCGGCGCGCTCGGACTCCACCTTGTTGTCGGAGCCGTGGCGCTGCTGGCCGGGGCGCTCGGGCACCCGGTCCAGGTAGGTGGTGTAGCCGACCAGGTCGGTGGCGGTGGCGAGGGCGCCGCGCGCCTCGGGGGTGAGCCAGAGCGGACCCGCCGGGCCGGTGCCGATGACCGTCACGCTGCCGGGGCCCTCGGCCGGCGGGGCCGGCTGCTCCAGCGGTGCGACCTTGCTGGGCAGGACGGCGACCGAGAAGTACGGGACGGTGTCGGCGTCGATGTCGGCCAGCGGGCCGGTGCGCTCGCCCGCCATGAACGCCCGCTCGACGTACTGGGCGTCGGCCAGCCGGCCGGCCCGCTCCAGGGCGCGGCGGACGGTGGGGAAGGTCCGGCCGAGCTTCATGATGACGGCGGAGTCGGCGGAGGCGATCCGCGCGGTCAGCTCCTCCTCGGACAGCGTGCCCGGGATGACGGTGAGCGTCTCCTCGGCCTCGGTGAGCGGCTGCCCGAGCCGGGCGGCGGCGGCGCTGACCGAGGTCACGCCGGGGACCACCTCGGTGGGGTAGCGGTGCGCGAGGCGCTTGTGCATGTGCTGGTAGGAGCCGTAGAAGAGCGGATCCCCCTCGGCGAGCACGACGACGCTGCGGCCGGCGTCCAGGTGGGCGGCCAGCCGGTCGGCGGCCTCCTCGTAGAACTCGTCCAGCGCGCCGCGGTAGCCGCCGGGGTGGTCGGTGGTCTCGACCGTGAGCGGGTAGACCAGCTTCTCCTCGATCTGACCGGCCGTCAGATAGCGCTCGGCGATGGACCGGGCGATGGACCGGCCGTGCCGGGCGCTGTGGTAGGCCACCACGTCGGCCTTGCCGATGAGTTCGGCGGCACGGACGGTGACCAGCGACGGGTCGCCCGGGCCGAGCCCGACCCCGTACAGCCGGCCGGTCTGCTGAGTGTCCGTCACTCTTCTTCACTCGCAATCGCGTTGATGGCGGCCGCGGCGATCGCGCTGCCGCCGCGCCGGCCGCGCACCACCAGGTGCTCCAGGCCGGACGGGTGCGCGGCCAGGGCCTCCTTGGACTCGGCGGCGCCGATGAAGCCGACCGGGACGCCGATCACCGCGGCCGGGCGCGGCGCGCCCGCCTCGATCAGCTCCAGCAGCCGGAACAGCGAGGTCGGTGCGTTGCCGACGGCGACCACCGCGCCCTCCAGCCGGGGCAGCCACAGCTCCATGGCGGCGGCGCTGCGGGTGTTGCCCATCGACCGGGCCAGTTCGGGCACCGACGGGTCGGTGAGGGTGCAGATCACCTCGTTGTCGGCGGGCAGCCGCTTGCGGGTGACGCCACTGGCGACCATGTTGACGTCGCACAGGATCGGCGCCCCGGCGCGCAGGGCCGCGCGGGCCGAGGCGACCGCACCCGGCGAGTACACCAGGTCCTCGACCAGGTCGGTCATGCCGCAGGCGTGGATCATCCGCACCGCGACCTGGGCCACGTCGGCGGGCAGGGCGGCGAGGTCGGCCTCGGCCCGGATGGTGGCAAAGGACTGGCGGTAGATGGACGCGCCGTCCTTCTCGTACTCGATCACTTCGTGGTCCTCCTGGCCTCGGCGACCGCCTCGGCCGTCTCCTCGTTCGTCACGTCCACGGCGGTGCCCCGCCCCGGCGGGGCACCCTGCACCGCCACCCGGTATCCCTGCCCGGTCGCCAACACGTCGACCCACCGCCCGGCCGGGTGGCCGCAGCGGCGCTCGCAGCCCGACCAGTGCACCGGCAGACCGCCCGTCCCGGCCGCTTCCAGGGCCCGGGCCGCGTCGGCCCGGACGTCGGCCCGGGACGACCCGCAGCCGGGCAGCCCGGTGCAGGCGGTGGCACGCTCCCAGGCCGCTCCGGGCGTGGTCCGGAAGCCGGCCGCCGCCAGGTCGGCGAGCCGCCCGGCGGACGCGCCGGGCAGCACCACCCCGCGCCACGGGGTGAGCCGCAGCTCCCCCTCGGCGGCGTCGATCAGCACCCGCCACTGCGCGCGGGAGGCCGGGCCGAAGCGCTGGGCGACCGACAGGCCGCCGGGCACCGCGCCGAGCCGGGGCGGCGTGCCGGCGAACACCGGCAGCTCCACCGGGCCCGGCGGCAGCAGGTCGGGAACCTCCCGCAGGTGCCACGCCTCGCGGCCGGTGGCGCGCAGCGCGTCCAGGAAGTCCCGGGCGGCCGCCAGCGCGGCGTCCACGGCCCGCTCGACGGGCACCGGGCGCGCGGTGGCCGACCGGCCGAGGCGCAGCAGGGCGGTGTCGTCCGGGCCTGCGATCAATGTCACATCGGCGTTCAGCGCGGCCACGTCGCCGCGGCCGTCGTCCAGCACGAACAGGAACTTGCCGGAGAGGGCGGCCGCCCACGGGCTCGCGCAGAGCTTCGCGTCCAGCTCGCGCGCCCAGGCCCGCACGTCGGCGAGGCCGCCGCCGGGGCCGGGCGAGGCGACGATGTTGCGGACCCGCTCGTGGGTGTCGGAGGGCAGCAGCCCGACCGCCCGCAGCCGCCCGCCGAGTTCGGCGCCGCAGTCCGAAGCGAGGCCGCGCAGCTGGACGTTGCCGCGCGAGGTGATCTCCAGGTGGCCGTCGCCCAGCGCCTCCGCGGCCTGCGTCAGCGCCAGCGCCTGATCCACCGTCAGCAGCCCGCCCGGCAGACGGACCCGGGCCAGGGCGCCGTCGGCGGCGGCATGCAGACGAAGCGCTCCCGGGCAGGCGTCCGCGCGGCCCCGGTCGGGCACGGCGGCGCCCGGCGGTGTCGCGTCGGGTGTCGGTGGCATGGCCGCGAGCATACAGATGATCCGATCGGTTGCCGCTGTCCCGAGGGTCACACTCTCGGTCGCTCTCCCCCAGGTCAGCCGCACCCCGTACGATGCTGCCGGGCGGCCCCGCGGGCCGCCCGCACGCCAGCGACGGCGCAGGGGAGGAAGCCGGTGCAAACCCGGTGCGGTCCCGCCACTGTGACCACGGTTCAACCGCCGTGGAAGCCAGGAACTCCTGCCGTCCTCCACCGGCCCGGGGCGCGGACCCCGAGGAAGGCTTGACGCCATGCGCCGCCGCATGCCCGCGACCTCGCCGTCGCCCGTGCCTCCACAGGTGACCCCGCCGTCACCCGTGCTTCCACGGGTGACCCCGCCGTCGCCCGTGCCCATGCCCGCCATCGAGGCCGGGAGGGCCTTCGCATGATCCTGCTGCTGTCGACGTCCGACACCGACCTGCTCAGTGCCCGTGCCGCGGAGGGCCCCGTCCCCTACCGCCTCGGCAACCCGGCCCGCCTCTCGCCCGAGGAGCTGCCCGCCCTGCTGGAGGGCGTCGACCTGGTCGTGGTGCGCCTGCTCGGCGGCCGCCGCGCCTGGCAGGAGGGCCTGGACGCGCTGCTCGCCGGCCCCCGCCCGGTGATCGTGCTGACCGGCGAACAGGCACCCGACGCCCAGCTGATGGAGCTGTCGACCGTCCCCGCCGGCATCGCGGCCGAGGCGCACGCCTACCTCGCCCACGGCGGCGCCGCCAACCTGGCCGAGCTGGGCGCCTTCCTCTCCGACACCGTGCTGCTCACCGGCCACGGCTTCGCCCCACCCGCCTCCGCCCCCGCCTGGGGCCCGCTGGAGCGCGAGGCCCGGACGACCGAGGGCCCGATCGTCGCGGTGCTCTACTACCGCGCCCACCACATGAGCGGGAACACCGCCTTCGTCGACACCCTCTGCCGGGCGATCGAGGACCAGGGCGCCCGGGCCAGGGCGTACTACTGCGCCTCGCTGCGCGGCGCCGAGCCCGAGCTGCTGGCCGCGCTCGGCGAGGCCGACACGCTCGTCACCACCGTGCTGGCCGCCGGCGGCACCCGCCCGGCCGACGCGCAGGCCGGCGGCGACGAGGAGGCCTGGGACGCCGGCGCGCTGGCCGCCCTGGACCGCCCGATCCTGCAGGCGCTCTGCCTCACCTGGTCGCGCGCCCAGTGGGAGGCCAGCGACGACGGCCTCTCCCCGCTGGACACCGCCACCCAGATCGCCGTCCCCGAGTTCGACGGCCGGCTGATCAGCGTCCCGTTCTCCTTCAAGGAGCTGGACGAGGACGGCCTCACCGTCTACGCCGCCGACCCCGAGCGGGCCGCCCGGGTCGCCGGCACCGCCGTCCGGCACGCCCGGCTGCGGCACATCCCGGCCGCCGAGCGACGGCTGGCCCTCGTGCTGTCCGCGTACCCGACCAAGCACGCCCGGGTCGGCAACGCGGTGGGCCTGGACACCCCGGCGAGCGCGATGCGCCTGCTGGAGCGGCTGCGCGCGGAGGGCATGGACCTCGGGACGGACCTGCCGGGGCTGGACACCGTCGACGAGGGCTCCCATGAGGGGGACGCCCTCATCCACGCGCTGATCGCGGCCGGCGGCTACGACCAGGACTGGCTCACCGAGGACCAGCTGGCCCGCAACCCGGTCCGCATCCCCGCCGCCGACTACCGCCGCTGGTACGCCACCCTCCCCGAGGCCCTGCGCACGCACGTCGAGGAGCACTGGGGCCCGGCCCCCGGCGAGCTCTACGTCGACCGCTCGCAGAACCCGGACGGCGACATCGTGCTGGCCGCGATCCGCTCCGGCAACCTGCTGGTGCTGATCCAGCCGCCGCGCGGCTTCGGCGAGAACCCGGTCGCGATCTACCACGACCCCGACCTCCCGCCCTCGCACCACTACCTCGCCGCCTACCGCTGGATCGCGGCCGCGCGCGAGGACGGCGGCTTCGGCGCCGACGCCGTCATCCACCTCGGCAAGCACGGCAACCTGGAGTGGCTGCCCGGCAAGACCGCCGCGCTCTCCGCCGAATGCGGCCCGGACGCCGTCCTCGGCGACCTGCCGCTGATCTACCCGTTCCTGGTCAACGACCCGGGCGAGGGCACCCAGGCCAAGCGCCGCGCGCACGCCACCCTGGTCGACCACCTCGTCCCGCCGATGGCCCGCGCCGACTCCTACGGCGACATCGCGCGGCTGGAGCAGCTGCTGGACGAGCACTCCAACATCGCCGCGATGGACCCGGCCAAGCTGCCGGCGATCCGCGCCCAGATCTGGACGCTGATCCAGGCCGCCAAGCTCGACCACGACCTCGGCCTGGACGAGCGCCCCGAGGACGACGGCTTCGACGACTTCCTGCTGCACGTCGACGGCTGGCTCTGCGAGATCAAGGACGCCCAGATCCGCGACGGCCTGCACGTCCTCGGCCAGGCGCCGGCCGGCACCGACCGGGTCAACATCGTGCTCGCCATCCTGCGCGCCCGGCAGATCTGGGGCGGCGTCAGCGCGCTGCCCGGTCTGCGCGAGGCGCTCGGCCTGGACGAGGCCGCGCTGACCCTGGGTGCCACCGACGCGGCCGAGGCGCAGGCACGCGCCCTGGTCGAGGCGATGGAGGCCGAGGACTGGGCGCCGGAGGCCGTCGAGAAGGTCGCCGCCGGGCTGCCGGCCGCCGTCGCCGACGTGCTCGCCTTCGCCGCCGCCCAGGTGGTGCCGCGCCTGGCGGCCACCACCGACGAGCTGGACGCCGTCCTGCACGCGCTCGGCGGGGGCTTCGTCCCGGCCGGGCCCTCGGGTTCGCCGCTGCGCGGCCTGGTCAACGTGCTGCCGACCGGCCGCAACTTCTACTCCGTCGACCCGAAGGCCGTGCCCAGCAAGCTCGCCTGGGAGACCGGCCAGGCGCTGGCCGCCTCGCTCGTCGAGCGCTACCGGGCCGACAACGACGGCGTCTGCCCGCCCTCGGTCGGGCTCTCGCTCTGGGGCACCAGCGCGATGCGCACCGCCGGCGACGACATCGCCGAGGCCTTCGCCCTGCTGGGCGTGCGCCCGGTCTGGGACGACGCCTCGCGCCGGGTCACCGGTCTGGAGGCGATCTCCCTGGAGGAGCTGGGCCGCCCGCGGATCGACGTCACCCTGCGCATCTCCGGCTTCTTCCGGGACGCCTTCCCGCACGTGGTCGCCCTGCTGGACGACGCGGTGCGGCTGGCGGCCGCCCAGGAGGAGGACGCCGCCGACAACCACGTCCGCGCGCACGTCCAGGCCGACCTCGCCGTCCACGGCGACGAGCGCAAGGCCACCGTCCGCGTCTTCGGGTCCCGCCCGGGCACGTACGGCGCGGGCCTGCTCCAGCTGATCGACAGCCGCGACTGGCGCACCGACGCCGACCTGGCCGAGGTGTACACGGTCTGGGGCGGCTACGCGTACGGACGCGGTCTGGACGGACGGCCGGCCCGGGAGGAGATGGAGACGGCCTACAAGCGGATCACCGTCGCCGCGAAGAACACCGACACCCGCGAGCACGACATCGCCGACTCGGACGACTACTTCCAGTACCACGGCGGCATGGTGGCCACCGTGCGGGCGCTCACCGGCAAGGCCCCGACCGCCTACATCGGCGACTCGACCCGCCCGGAGACCGTCCGCACCCGCACCCTGACCGAGGAGGCCGCCCGGGTCTTCCGCGCCCGGGTGGTCAACCCGCGGTGGATGGAGGCGATGCGCCGCCACGGCTACAAGGGCGCCTTCGAGATGGCGGCCACGGTCGACTACCTCTTCGGCTACGACGCCACCACCGGGGTCGTCGCCGACTGGATGTACGAGAAGCTGACCCAGGAGTACGTCCTCGACCCGGTCAACCGCGAGTTCCTGACCGACGCCAACCCCTGGGCCCTGCACGGCATCAGCGAGCGCCTGCTGGAGGCGGCCGAACGCGGCCTCTGGGAGCAGCCCGACCCGGCGCTGATCGAGCAGCTCCAGGCCGCCTTCCTGGAGACCGAGGGCGACCTGGAGGGCGACGAGGGCTGAGGTCCGTCCGTGCGGTCGCCGCCCCGGGCTCCCCGGGGGGGGGCCCCCCGCAGGGAACGGCCGCCCGGGCCGGCCCCGCCCCCGGCCCCCCCCCGGGTGGGGCGGGACCCCACCGGCCCCC
>NZ_JBHVWC010000019.1:114113-119749 GCF_042882445.1 Kitasatospora sp. NPDC058218
CGGGCTGGGGGGGCGGTGGGGTTTTGACCGGGGGCGGGTGGGGGGGGGCCGGGGGTGGTGGGCCGGGCGGGGGCCGCCCCGCCGCGGGCCCGCGGGGGCCCCCCCCCCCACGACGTCACGGACGGCCTGCGCGCTCCCGCCACTCGTCACCCGACGGGTTCGGCCGTCACCCGACGGCCACCCGTCGCCCGACCGCCCGACCGGCGTCAACACCGTGTGCCCAAACGTGGCACCGGCTCGCGGTCGAGCGGACAATACGGGGCATGTCCCGCCGCCTCACGCTGCCCCGGCCCGCCCTCGGGGCGTCCACCGCTCCGGACCGCGCCGTCCGGGCCCACCGCTACCGCGCCCGGCTGGCCGCCCTGGCCGCCGGGGCGGTGCCGGTGCTCGCCTTCCCGGCCCCCGGGGTGGCCGCGCTCGCCTGGGTCGCGCTGGTACCCGGCCTGCTGCTGATGCAGCGGGCGCCGAGCGCCCGCGAGGCGGCGGTCCGGGGCTGGTGGTTCGGCGCGGGGTTCATCCTCACCGGGATGTACTGGCTGATCCCGTCCATCGGCCCGGCCCTGCCGCTGCTCGCGGTGGTCTTCGGCGTGCTGCAGGCCGGGGTGGGACTGGTCGTCCACCGGTTGCTGCACCCGCCGCTGACCGTCCGGCGCGCGCTGCTCGCCCTGGCCGTCGTCCCCGCCGTCTGGCTGACCACCGAGTACGCGCGCTCCTGGCACGCCCTCGGCGGTCCGTGGGCGCTGCTCGGCGCCACCCAGTGGCAGCACCCGGCCGTCCTGGCGCTGGCCTCGGCGGGTGGGATCTGGCTGGTCAGCGCCGCCGTGGTGACGGTGAACACCGGCGTGCTGATCGTCCTGACCGCCGCCGGGTGGCGGCCGCGCGCCGTGGCGGCCCTGGCCACCGTGCTGGTGCTCGCTGCCGGACCGCTGCTGTTCGCGCTGCGCGCCGCGCCGGCCGGCGCCGGGACGGTCACCGTGGCCCTGGTCCAGCCCGGGATCGTCGAGGACCCGCAGGCCCGGTTCGAGGCCAGTGCGGCCGCCACCGCCGCCCTGGGCGGCCGGCCGGTCGACCTGATCGTCTGGGGCGAGAGCAGCACCACCGCCGACCTGGAGCGCGACCCGGCCACCGCGGCCCGGCTGAGCCGGCTCTCCGCCGTCACCGGCGCCGAGATCCTGGCCGGCGAGGACGCCCGCAAGGCCGACGGGCGGATCTCCAAGGACGCGGTGCTGATCTCCCCCGCCGGCACGATCGACCGCTACCGCAAGATCCGGCTGGTGCCGTTCGGCGAGTACATCCCGCTGCGCCCGCTGCTGGGCTGGATCGCCGGGGTCAGCCGGGCGGCGGGCGAGAACCGGGCCCCCGGCAGCGCGTTCCACGTCCTCCCGGCCACCGACCGCGCCGGGGCTCCGCTGCCGGTCGGGGCGCTGATCTGCTTCGAGTCGGCCTTCCCCGACATGTCGCGGACGGCCGCCCGGGACGGCGCCCGGGTACTGGTCTACCAGTCCTCGACCTCGACCTTCCAGGGCACCTGGGCGCCCGAGCAGCACGTCTCGCTGGCCGCGATCCGCGCCGCCGAGACCGGCCGCCCGGCCGTCCAGGCCTCGCTCACCGGGGTCTCGGCCGCCTTCGACGCGCAGGGCCGCGAACTGGCCCGGTTCGGGACGGACCGCGCCGGGGCCCTGACCGTGCGGCTGCCGCTCACCGCACCGTCCGCGCTGACCTGGTACGACCGGATCGGCGACGTGGTGCCCGCCGCCGCCCTGCTGGTGACGGCCGGCACGGTGCTGGCCGGCCGGCGCGGTCGGACCGGACGGCGCGGGCCGGGGCGGGCCGCCGGGTAGCGCCGCCGGGCCGGCGGCCCGGCGGTCCGTCGGGGCGGCTCAGCCCTCCGCCCCGGCCAGGTGCACCGCGAAGGCCGCGCCCTGCGGGTCACGCAGCACCGCGATCCGGGGCCCGTCCGGCATCGAGGTGGGCGGCATCAGGACGTCGGCGCCCAGGTTGCCGGCCCGAAAGACGGTCACGTCCACGTCCGCGACCGCGAAGTAGGGCAGCCAGTGCGGCGGCACCTGCGGCGGGAAGCGGTCGTCCATCGTCAGCATGCCGCCGAAGTCGGCGTCGGCCAGGCCCCACTGGGGGTAGACCTCGGAGGGGCGGACCGTCCAGCCGAACACCGCCGGGTAGAACGCCCGGGCGCCGTCGGGATCCCGGGTGAGCAGCTCGACCCAGCCGAGCGCACCCGGGACGTTCAGCACCTGGAGGCCCGCCAGCGACTGCGCCTGCCAGAGCCCGAACAGCGCGCCGGACGGATCGGCGGCGACCACGAACCGGCCGAGGCCGAGCGCCTCCATCGGCTCGACGACGATGCTCCCGCCGGCGCCGGTGATCCTGGCGGCGGAGGCGTCCGCGTCGTCGACCGCGAAGGAGACGCTCCAGGCCGTCGGCTGCTCCTCCCCGTACAGCGGGGCGACGGCGGCGGCGATCGCGCCGTCCAGCTTCATGAAGGTGTAGTCGCCGGCCTCCGGCGGTGCGTCGATCTCTTCGGCCCGCCAGCCGAACAGCTCACCGTAGAAGACCTTGGCGCCGTCCGGGTCGGAGCTGCCGTGCTCCACCCAGCAGGGCCCGCCGACCGTCACTGCCTGCTGCTTCATCTCGCCTGCTCTCAGCCGATGTCGAGGATCAGTTTGCCGCGTGCGTGCCCGGACTCGACCAGCGCCAGCGCCTCGGCCGCGCGGGCCAGCGGATGGCGGCCGGTGAGGTGCACGTCGAGTTCGCCGGCCGCCACCAGCGCGGCCAGTGCGGCCAGCGTCCCGGGGGTGGTGGTGCGGGTGAGGAAACGGCCGCCGAGCTCCGCCGCGGTGGCCGGGTCGACGGTGGAGACCAGCTTCGAGCGGTCGGCCAGTGTCTCGGCGGCGGCCCGCAGGGCGGGCCCGCCGACCAGGTCGAGGATGCCGTCCACGCCGTCCGGTGCGACCGCCCCGATCCGCTCCGCCACACCGTCGCCGTAGCGCACCTGCACCGCGCCCAGCGACTCCACGTAGCCGCGGTTGGCGTCGCTCGCGGTGCCGACGACCCGGATCCCCCGGCTGCGGGCGATCTGCGCGGCCACGCTGCCGACACCGCCCGCGACGCCGAGGATCAGCAGCGTCCGCCCGGCCCCCACTCCGACGTCCCGGACCCCGTCGTCGGCGGTCGCGGCCGCCACCGGGAGGGTCGCCGCCTCGGCGAACCCGAGGGCGGCGGGCTTGACCGCGCTCATCGCCGCGAGCAGCAGCGTCTGCTCCGCGTAGCCGCCCGCCGCCGCGATCCCGAACACCTCGTCCCCGGGGGTGAACCCCGTGACGTCCGGGCCGATCCGCTCCACCACCCCCGCCGCCTCCTGGCCCAGCACGGCGGGCAGCTCGCGGTCCCGCCCCAGGAGTCCCCGGCGGATCTTCCAGTCCACCGGGTTCACCCCGGCCGCCCGGACGGCGATCGCCAACTGTCCGGGGCCGGGTTCCAGCACCGGCCGGTCCAGGAACTCCTGAGTCTGCGGACCGCCGTAGTCGACGAACCCGAATGCCTTGACCATCCTCGATCCACTCCTTGGCTGGGCCCCTCCCCCGCCCCAGCATGCGGCCCGCCCCGGCCCCGGTCCGCCGCTGCTGCGCCGAACGGGCGTGCGCCCCCGCCCGGGGCGGGGCGGCGAGGCCCCGCTCCAGCCGCGCGGGCGGGGCCGGCCCGCCGGCCACCGCCCGGAGCCGGCCTGTCCCACCACCCCGGAATCGAGCGGGAGTTGACGAAGCGTGCCGCCGTCGGGTTGGTTGGTGCCACCGACAAAGCCCACCAGATCAGGAGGAACCATGACCCCGGCCACCGCCGCCACCGTCTTCCGCGACATCCGGCCCTTCGGCTCGGCCACGCCCGCCGAGCTGATCGCCGTCGACGGAGTGGTGGTCGCGCAGGTGCCCGAGGGAGCGCGGGTGGAGGTCGTGGAGGGGCGCGGGCGGATCGCGCTGCCGACCCTGGTGGACGCGCACATCCACCCGGACAAGACCGCCTGGGGCGAGCCCTGGTACAGCCGGCGCCCGGCCGGCGGCCTGCCGGAGTACGTGCGGGGCGACGTGGAACTCTACGAGCACCAGCGCACGCCGCTCGCCGAGCGGGCCGAGCGGCTGCTCGCCCACGCGGTGACCCGGGGGACGCGGGCGGTACGGGCCCATGTGGACGTGGCCCCCGCGTACGGCCTGGCGGGGGTGGAGGGGCTGGCGGCCGCACGGGAGCGGCTGGGAGCGGCGCTGGACGTCCAGGTGGTGGCCTTCCCGCAGCACGGGGTGCGCCGGACGCCGGGAGCGGGCGCGCTGCTCGCGGAGGCGGCGGCGAGCGGGCTGATCGACGCGGTCGGCGGGATCGACCCGGCCGGGTTCGACGAGGCCGGGGCGGACGGCGAGGGCCCGGCGCAGCTCGACCAGGTCTTCGGCCTCGCCGAGCGGCACGGCCTCCGGCTGGACGTCCACCTGCACGACACCGGCGAGCGGGGCCTCGCCCCGCTGCGCGACATCGCCGCCCGGACGAAGGCCGCCGGGCTGCAGGGGCGCGTGGTGGTCAGCCACGCTTTCTGCGTGCCGGAGCTGACCGGCAGCGGACTCGACGTGCTGGCCGAACTGCTGGCCGGGGCCGGCATCGGGCTCACCACCGTCGCACCCTCGGCCCACCAGGTGCTGCCCTTCCGGGAGTTGGCGGCACACGGCGTGCGGGTCGGGCTCGGCTCGGACGGTGTGCGGGACTCCTGGAGCCCGTTCGGCAACGCCGACATGCTGCACCGGGCCCATCTGCTCGGCTGGACCACCGACGCGCGGACCGACGCACAGCTGTCCGAGTGCTTCGCCCTCGCGGCCGCCGGTGGCGCCGAGCTGCTGGGCCTGCCCGCCGCCGACCTCGCCCCGGGTTCGCCCGCCGACTTCATGCTGCTGACGGGCGAGTGCCTGCCCCAGGTGGTGGTCGACCTGCCGGAGCGCGAACTGGTCGTCCGGGCCGGGCGGGTGGTGGCACGGGACGGCGTCTTCCTGGGCTGACCGCGGTGCCGGGCCGCCCCCGGCGCGTCAGCCCCGGTCGTGGTCCCCCGTCCGCCCGTCGATCAGCTCGCGCACGATGTCCATGTGGCCGGCGTGCCGGGCGGTCTCGGTCGCCATGTGGATCAGCACCCAGCGCAGCGACACCTCGTCGCCGAACCAGGCCCGGCCGAGGTCGTCGAGCGCCAGCTCCTCGATGACCTGGTCGGCGCTCGCCCGGGCACGGGCGTAGAAGGTCAGGACGTCGGCCGTGGACTCGCCCGGCCGCACCCGCAGGTCGGACTGCTCGTCCTCGTCGAGGTCGAACGGCAGCGGACCGGTCGCACGGCCGAACGTCTGGCAGAACCAGCCGAGTTCGACCCCGCCGAGGTGCTTGACCAGCCCCAGCAGCGACGTCCCGGACGCCGTCATCGGCCGACGCAGCTGCTCGTCGTCCAGCCCCTCCAGCTTCCACAGCACCGCGTCGCGGTGCCGGTCGAGAGCCGCGAACAGGCTCTCCTTCTCCGCCCCTTGGAAGGGCACACGCTTCGTCATGCGCGGACCATAACAGGCGGCCGGGCCGATGGGACCGTCAACGTCCCATCGGCC
>NZ_JBHVWC010000019.1:119759-127910 GCF_042882445.1 Kitasatospora sp. NPDC058218
GCCCACCCACCGCCGGGGCCCGTGCTCTCGCGCCCCCACCCCCCACCCCCCCCCGGCCCAGTTCACCACTCAGCGACTCACCGGGAGGCGGCCCGCTGCACGCCGATCCACAGCTGCGCCTCGGCGACGCCGTCGGGCAGGAAGCGCGTGCGCAGGATCTCCGGCCCCGGCTGGCTCTCGTAGGGATTGGACGGGAACCACTGGGTGTAGACGTCCCGCCACATCTCCTGGAGCGCCTGCGGGAACGTCCCGGTGTTGGAGAACACGGCCCAGGTGCCGGCCGGCACCTCCCGCACGTCCAGGCCGTCCGGGACGACCGTGTCCGCACCCGCCACCACCGCGTGGTAGTAGTCGAGTTCGACGCCTTCCTCGCGGCTCTCCGAGAAGAACTCGGTGACCGAGACGATGCCGTCCGGGTCCTGGTCCGAGAGGGCGGCGATCCGGTCGACGACGTCCGGCGCGATCCCCCGGATGAACGCGGCGATGGCCGGGTTCGCCCCCTCGTGGACGAGCGGGACCCGGGCCCGCCGACCGACCACCCGGAACGCGGGCTTCTCCACGATGCGGTATTCCATACTGCTGCTCCCTTCGACGACGAGTCGGAAGGACATCCGGGGCTGGGACTGCAGCGCGACACCGCCGCGCCGCGCTTCACCCGGGCCGACGCCGTGCATCGCCCGGAACGCCCGGGCGAACGCCTCCCCCGAGGTGTAGCCGTACCGGACCGCCACATCGAGCAGCGTCCGCTCACCGGCGAGCACCTCGGCCCCGGCGACGGTCAGCCGCCGGCGGCGCACGTACTCCGACAACGGCATCCCGGCCAGCGCGGAGAACATCCGCCGGAAGTGGTACTCCGACGTCCGCGCGATCCGCGCCAGCTCGGCCACGTCGATCGCCCCGTCGAGGTGCTCCTCGACGTACTCCATGGCCCGGTTCACATGCTCCAGCATCCCGACCCCGTCCTTCCCTTCACTGGTCACCACCGTAGGAAGGACCCACCCTGCCGCACCCGACATCCTGTGCCCGCTCCGGTCGGGTCCCGGAGCGGGCACGGGTCGGATCGGCTGGGCTCAGATCAGGCCCTGCGCCAGCATCGCGTCCGCGACCAGCTCGAAGCCGGCGATGTTGGCGCCCACCACGTAGTTGCCCGGGCTGCCGTAGCGCTCGGCCGTGGTGAAGCAGGAGTCGTGGATGTGCCGCATGATCTCGGCCAGCCGCTCCTCGGTGTGGGCGAAGGTCCAGGAGTCGCGCGAGGCGTTCTGCTGCATCTCCAGCGCGCTGGTGGCGACACCGCCCGCGTTGGCCGCCTTGCCCGGCGCGAAGGCCACACCGGCCTCCTGGAAGATCCGGACGGCCTCGGGGGTGGTCGGCATGTTGGCGCCCTCGGCGACCGCCTTCACCCCGTTGCGGACCAGCGCGACCGCGTCCGCCTCGGCCAGCTCGTTCTGGGTCGCGCACGGCAGCGCGACCTCGCACGGCACGTTCCAGACGCCCGACCCCTCGACGAACCGCACATGGCTGCCGCGCAGTTGCGCGTACTCGGCGACCCGCCCGCGACGGACCTCCTTGACCTCCTTGAGCAGAGCGAGGTCGATGCCCTTCTCGTCCACCACGTACCCCGAGGAGTCGGAGCAGGTGACCACGGTGGCACCGAGCTGCTGCGCCTTCTCGATCGCGTAGACGGCGACGTTGCCCGAGCCGGAGACCACCACCCGCCGGCCCTCCAGGCTCTCGCCCCGGGTGCGCAGCATCTCGGCGGTGAACAGCACGCAGCCGTACCCGGTCGCCTCGGTCCGGGCCTGCGCGCCACCCCAGCCGAGCCCCTTGCCGGTGAGGACGCCGGACTCGTAGCGGTTGGTGATCCGCTTGTACTGGCCGAACAGGTAGCCGATCTCGCGGCCGCCGACACCGATGTCGCCGGCCGGGACATCGGTGTGCTCGCCCAGGTGCCGGTGGAGCTCGGTCATGAAGGACTGGCAGAACCGCATGATCTCGGCGTCCGAGCGACCCTTCGGGTCGAAGTCGGCGCCGCCCTTGCCCCCGCCGATCGGCATGCCGGTCAGGGCGTTCTTGAAGATCTGCTCGAAGCCGAGGAACTTCACGATGCCGAGGTTGACGGACGGGTGGAAGCGCAACCCGCCCTTGTAGGGCCCGAGGACGCTGCTGAACTCCACCCGGAAGCCGCGGTTCACGTGGATGCCGCCGCGGTCGTCCGACCACGGCACCCGGAAGATCAGCTGGCGCTCCGGCTCCGCGATCCGCTCGACGACCCGGGCGTCGACCAGCTCGGGCCGCGCCGCCAGCACCGGCCCGAGGGTCTCCAGCACCTCCCGGACGGCCTGGTGGAACTCCCGCTCACCCTGGTTGCGGCGCAGGACCTCGGCGTAGAGCGACTCGATGACACTGGTCCCGGCGTCGGGGGACGCCGAGGAGTACGGGGTGACCGGCATCAGATCTGGACCTTCCGTGGTCGTCGGCAATCGTGCGCGCGGCACCCCACACGGGGACGCCGGCGGTCCCCCTCGCCATTGAGGGCATCGCGCTGTCCAAGCACGCCGAAGGCGGCCTACCGGACCGCTGTTACAGGGGAGAGTCTTCCAGTGTTAACACCCGATGTCCGACCCCATCCACATGCTGAAACCGCCTCATGCCCGATCCGGGTCACCCCGCCGCATCCGACCAAGGACGCCCTGGGTGACGTATCCGCCCCCGCTTCACCGAGCCCTGTCCGGCGGGACCGCGGACCTCGACGACCGACCGGACAAGCCGAACGGCCCGCCGGATCAACCGGCGGGCCGTCAACAGGAGATCGAGGTCAACGACGGGGCACCAGGCCCAGTCGCTCCGGAACGTCACCCATCTCCACCATGGCGTCCGTGAAGGTCCGCAGGAGCTCGACGGCCTGCTCGACCGTGAGGCCCTCACGTCTGGCGCGCTGGAGAACGGTCACGCCCGTATCGAACTCGCCCATGTCCTGCTCAAGGTCCACCTCGACCGACCCCTCCACCGAGCACCCGGGCTCCGCGATCCGGATCGAGAGTCTGAAGTTGAGCTCGCTCGCCTCCGCGTCCTGTTGTGTCACGAGGCGGAAACTGTGCAGCAGGGTGACCTCCGGAGCTCCCGAATCATCGCCGAGAAGGACACCGGGGACGAGGCACGAATCACCGGGGAAGACGTACTCGAGGTACATACCGACGGTGAAGTCGTCGATCCTTCGCCGGCATTCGATGAGCTCCGACAAGAGCCTGACGAGTGTTCCTTCGACCGAGGGCACGGTTTCACCAATCATCAAGAAGGAACGGCGGCGAGCGGGAGGCCGAGGGCCACAATCCGCTTCGCCGCCGCAGGGCAGACAGGAGAAGGACCAGTCCTAGAAGGCCTTCACGGTGTAGACGACCCAGGAACCCTTGTGGCCCCCTTGCCCCTTCTGGATGCGCCTGAGCACAAGCGTCAGGTTCTTCGCATCCCACACCTTACCGGTGTTGTCCGCTGCCCGGCCGACGTCCTCGCCGAGGTTCAGCGTGAACTCCTTCATGTCCGAGACATTGGCCTTCGCCGCCCACTTGTTGATGGCGTCCCGGTGGTTCTCCACCACAGCGTCAATGTGCTTCTGCGCGGTGGAGCTGTTGAGCATGGACGCCACGTTCGTCCTCGGGTCCGTCAGTGCGCGGTCCTTCAGCGCGTCGTCGCTGAGGTCCAGGTGATCCTTCGGGTGTGCACCGGCGACGCCCTGGTCGTAGTCGAGCTTTCCGCAGTTGTGCACCAGCACCGGAAGTCTTCCGGCCAGCACGTAGTACGTGTGGATGTCGTCAACGGTGAGGTTGAACGCCTCCTGCACGGTCTTACGGTCCCGAACGTCAACGACCTTCAACCCCGCGCCCGTGTCCGAGCGAAGGACATCGCCCACCCGGAGGTCGACCGCGTCGGTCCACCGCTGACGGTCCACCGACCAGAAGGGGTGGTGATCGGTCGCCGTGAGACTCCCGCCGGAACCACTGCCGGCCCGAACCGCGAGATCGGTGAAGTCGTCGTCATCGGGCGTGCGAATGGTCGCGGTGACCTTGCGAGCGCCGCTCCGCGCGGAAACCGGGTCGGTGGCCAGCACCTCCTGACCGACCTGGACCTGCTCGATCGGCACCGTAGTGCCGTCCGCCATCAGGACACGCGTGCCGGCGGGGAAGCTGTTCTTGATCGGGCACGACCCCTTGACCTTCGAGAACAGGTTGTCGAGGAAGTCGATGACCTTCTTGCCACCGGGGATCTTCTCGGCCCACTTGGCAAGCTTGGCGACAGCCGCGGCATCCCCGGCGAGCGGGATCGCACCGACACAGGAGAGGACCGCGTTCTCGACGTCCTTCTGCAAGGCGTAGATACCGCAGTTCACGAGATCCGCGATATCGGCGATCCCCGGCAGGAACACCCCGCCGACTCCCCCGACGACATCGAGCAGGCCGTGGGTGATGTTGAGTGCCGTGTCCAGCCAGCCGGAATCCTCGTCCTTCACCTGCTTGCGGAGTTCGGCCTCCAAGCCGGATGCGGCGTCCTTGTCCTCCTTCTCCGCCTGCGCCTTGGCCGCGGCGTCGTTGGCGGCCTGCTCGGCCGCCTTGCGCTCGGCCTCCTTCTCCGCGGCGAGCTTGGTGTTGTAGGCCGTGAAGGCATTGCCGGCGGCCTGCTCCGCGACCACCTTGTCCTTACCAGCGGCCTCCGCGTCGGCCCGTGCCCGCGCCGCCGAGGCGTAGGCGTCCTCGGCGGACCAGCTCGCCTGCTCCGCCGACCGCTGGGCCTTCTGGGACGAGACCATGGCGGACGCCGCGTCACGACGGGCAGAGGCCTCGGCGCTACCGGCCGTCTTCGCAGCCGCCGCGGCCTTCTCCGCGCTCGCCGCCGCCTGGTCGGCCTTGGACCGCGCGTCAGCGGCGAACCCGGCGGCGCTGTCCGCCGCTGCCTTGGCCTGATCGGACGCGGCCTTGGCCTCGTCTTGCGCGTTACGGGCGACCGCGGCCACCCGCACGGCCTCGGCCGCGCTCTGCTGCGCGTACGCGGTCACCGAAGCAGCCTCGGCGATCATCCGCTGAACCTCTGCCACATGGGTGGCCGCCAGCTGGTCCTTGCGCGCGGCGGTGTACTGGCCTGTCTGGACGAACGCTCGCACCACCTGCGGCGGACCCTCCAGGGCCACCTGGGCCGCGGCCTTGACCTCCGGCCCCCCGGTCGCGAACAGCTGAGCCGCCTTGACCTGGTCGTCGGAGAGCTGGGCCGCGTAGCGACCTCGGACGAGGAAGTCCCTCAGCCCGTTGACGCCTCCGTTGAGCGCCTGCTGCCCCGCTTCGCGGACACCGGGGCCCGCGCCGTCCATGAGCTTGGCCGCACTGACCTGAAGGTCAGCGACGGCCGCCTGGTACTGGCCGCCCTCCAGGAACCCCGCGATCGCCACCGCGTCACCCTTGAGGGCCTGCGTGGCCGCCGCGCGGACAGCCGGGACCTGCGACTCGATGGAAAGGTTCGACACCCGGTCACGGTCATCGAGTTCACCTGCGCCGCGGTACCCCGACCTGACGTAGGCGAGAACGGCGTCATCGGCTCCGGAGAGCGCCGTGCGCGCGGCCGCGGTGCCCCACGGACCGGACATCCTCATCGACAGGAGCGCCAGCTTGCGCCCGTCCGCGGCGATCTTCGCGTTGTCCGCGTCCGGCTGCGCCACAGCGGTGGCGAGGCGGGCGGCCTCGTCCTTGGCCCGGCGAATCTGCTGGACGGCGTCGCCGACCTGGGTGCCCTTGTCGTCGTACGCCGCCTTGGCAGCCCTGGCCTTCTCGACGTTCGCGGCGGTCCGCGCCGCCAGGTCCTCGGCCTCGGCCCGGCGGGCGAGGTCCTGCAGTTGGTTGGCCTTGTCGACCGCGTCCTTGGCGGTCCGGGCGGCCTGTACGGCGGCCTCGGCATGGGCCGTGGCCCGCTCCGCCGCCTGTGCGGCCTCACCGGCGTGCTGCGCCGCGTCACGAGCGGCCGAAGCCGCGTTGCGGGCATGCGTGGCCGCCGAGTCCGCGAGCGTCTTCGCCTGGGTAGCGGCCTGCGCGGCCTCACCGGCAAGAGACTTCGCGGCGGTGGCGGCCCGCGAGGCCTCCTGTGCCTGGCGACGCGTGGCCGCCGCAGCCGCCTTGGCCCGCGCCGACTGAGCGCCGGCCGCAGAGGCGAAACCGCCGGCCCGGTCGGCCGAATCGGCCGCAGCCGTCGCGTTACCACCCGCGCTCAGCGCCGCATCCGCGGCCTGCTGACTCGCGGTCGCAGCCGCGTTCGCCTGTGTCAGCGCGCCGGAGGAGGCCTCCGCTGCCTTCGCTGCCGTCTCGGCCGCGACCGCAGCCACCGCGGCGGCGTCTGCCTTGCCGCGGTCGGACGCGGCCGCGGCGGCGGCGTTCCGTGCCGCAGTCGCCGCCTGCGCGGCACCTGCCGCCGCGTAGCCGGCCTGGGTGGCCGCGCTCGCCGCCGTCCGTGCCGAGTTGGTGGCGGCCCTGGCAGCCGTGATCGCGGTCTGGGCCGCGTCCGCCGCACGCCCGGCGGCGTCCGCGGCACGAACGGCCGCAGCGCCTGCGGCGACGGTGTCGTTGCGCGCCGCGTCCGTCTCGGCCGCCGCCCTCGCGGCGTCCGCCTTCGCGAGCTGTGAAGCGGCCACCGCCTCGGCGGAGGCGGCCTTCGCGGCCTCCGTCTCCCGCACTGCCTGGGCGGAGGCGTCCTTGGCCTGCTGGGTCAGCTGCCCGACACTGGTGCGCTCCGCGTCCCTGGCCTTGGCCACGTGCTGGCCGACGCTGAGGAACTCGCGCACGTCATCGATCGACCCGTTGATCGCCAGCTTCGCGGCCGCCTGGGTGTTCGGCCCGCCCTCGCTGAAGATCTGAACCAGCTTCACCCGGTCGTCGGTGTCCCGGGCCGTGTACTGGCCGTCGTTGAGGAAGGCCTGGACGTCGTCGTTCGAACCGTTCAGAGCCGCCCGCGCCGCCGCCTCCACGCCGCTGCCCGCGCCGTTCATCAGCTGAGCGGCCTTGACCTGCTGATCCTGGGTCAGCGGCAGCTGCCAGCCGGTTTCGAGGAAGACCCGCAGCTCCTCGGGTGAACCGGAGAGCGCCTTGCGAGCCGCCTCCTTGACCCCGGGCCCGCCGAGTGCGTGCATCTGTGCCGCGCTGACCTGGTTGTCCTGCAGTTCGGCAGGAGCCAGTTCGACGTCCAGGAATGTGCGCACATCCGCGTCGGACCCCACCAAGGAGGCCTCGGCAGCGGCCTTGACGGCAGGGCCGCCCTCCAACCAGTAGCCGA
This sequence comes from Kitasatospora sp. NPDC058218, assembly GCF_042882445.1. Lineage (NCBI taxonomy): Bacteria > Bacillati > Actinomycetota > Actinomycetes > Kitasatosporales > Streptomycetaceae > Kitasatospora > Kitasatospora sp. NPDC058218. The sequence continues at coordinate 127,062 of NZ_JBHVWC010000019.1, forward strand.
TCACGCGGGCCCGGTCGGTCAGCGGTATCTCGACACCACTACCCGTGACGGGCACGTCCGCAACGGCCGGATAAGCGCCCAACAAACTGGACACCAATACCAGCGGAAGAACTCGGAGGAATGCTCGGGCCGGTATGGCCCGAGGCTTTCGTCGAATTCTCCTCTCCCCTGCGACCCCCACGTTCCATACGTCCATCAAGAACCCCCTGCATACTCGGTCGATTCATATGTGAATCGTCGCCGAAGTATACTATCTTTCTGACACCCAGAGAGACCGAGGAACAATCAGGAAATCCGGTGAGATCGCCACCGAGATGCGTACAGGGAAAAGCAAGACGTCTCTCGTCAGATCCCGAGAGGTACAGAGTTCACTCGCCCGGAGGCAGGACCAGCGGATTCTCGCGGAACTCACCCAGCAGCCGGAAAAAGGCCTCCACCGAGGACTCGCCCTCGTGCTTCAGACTCTCCACCGCTGCCTCCCAACCGTGCGAGAGCGAGGTCCCGAAATTCCAGCTCAGCCAGTTGGTGAACGGGCCGGCAGGATCCAGGGCGAAATCCTCGTCGACACCGTGGATCTGCAGAGCGAGTGAATATCCGGACAGGAAGCTCGCCAGCTCTCCCAGGTCGTCCTTCGCGATGATCTGTCGTCTGAGGCGCACGTCGTCGAGCACGTCGTCGATGCCGTGGAATTCCCCTGCTGGCATGTTCTCGCTCCTCATGGCATCTCAACAAGGTCGGCGCGGGTGGGGCCGGCGGGGGGGGGGCCCCGCCCAGCCGTTGGGGACAAAAAACCCCCGGGGGGGGGGTTGGTGTTTGCCGCGCCGACAAGGGGTGTTGGCGGGAGGCGAC
>NZ_JBHVWC010000019.1:127920-133898 GCF_042882445.1 Kitasatospora sp. NPDC058218
GTTTTCGGTCGTCCCGGCCGGCCTGTTAACTCCCCCCCCCCCTTTTAACTGCTCCCATTTTTTATTAACCGCGCCACCCCCGGCCGCCCCCGGCCCGCCCGTCTCGCCCCCGGGGGGGGGGGGGGGGTGCGCGCGGGGCCCCCCCCCGCGCCAGCCTAGGACACGAACTACCCTCCGGAGGGAGTGAAGGTGTAGCCGCCTCCACTACTGGGATTGGCCTTCAGCGAACCCCTCCTCGACGTGATGGGGTACTGCCCCACACTGTCGTAGAAGCGTTTCAAGTACTCGTCCTGGGGCACGCCGTTCCTGCCCGTCCACTTGTCGAAGACCTTGCCGTCCTTGAGCACGGCGTAGTGGACGTACCAGACGTCCTCGACTCCCTGGTACGGCAGCTTCGAGTAACGGTTGACGACCTGAGGCGCAATCTGAAGGACCTCGCCGCCCCCGAGCTTGCCGAGGATCTCGAGCGCGCAGGCCTCGCAGCCGGTGCTGCCGGCGATCGTGCTCTTGGGCGCGGCCGTCCACGACTCACCCAGGTCGGGGCACTTCTGCGAGTTGTGGACCAGCACCGACGTCTCGCCCGCGAGGACGTAGTACGTGTGGAGGTCGCTGACCGAGAGGTTGTAGGCGGGCTGCAACGTGGTCCGGTGCCGGACATCCGAGACCGTGGCGGTCGCACCGGAGGCCGTCCGCACCTGGTCACCGACCTGGAGGTCGGCGGCGTCCACCCAGTTCTGACGGTTCTCGGACCAGAAGGGGTGGTGGTCGGTCGCGGTCAGGGTGCCGGCCTTCGCCCCCGTCTGCACCACCAGGTCCGTGAAGTCACGGTCATCGGGGGTGTAGATGGTCGCATCCACCCGGCGGGCACCGGTCTGTCCGGCGGCGGGATCGCCGGACAGGACCTGGTCGCCGACACGGACCTGCTCGATCGGCTTGGTCGAACCGTCCGCCATCAGCACGCGGGTGCCGGCCGGGAAGCTGTTCCTGCCGATGGGGCAACTGCCGGGGAGCTTGGAGAACAGCTTGTCCAAGAACTCCATGACCTTCTTGCCACCGGGGATCTTCTCGGCCCACTTGGCGAGCTTGGCCACGGCGGCGGCGTCACCGGCGAGCGGAATCGCACCGACGCAGGACAGGATCGCGTTCTCGACATCCTTCTGCAGGGCGTAGATGCCGCAGTTGATCAGGTCGGCGATGTCCGCGATGCCCGGGGCGAAGACTCCCCCGACACCACCGATGAGGTCCAGGACCCCATGGGTGACGTTCAGGACGGTGTCCAGCCAGCCGGACTTGTGCTGGGCGGCCTCCTTGCGGAGTTCGGCCTCCAAGGTGTCGGTGGCCGACTTCTTGTCCTGTTCGGCCTGCTGCTTGGCGGCGGCGTCATTGGCGGCCTGGGCCGCGGCCACACGGGCGGCCTCCTGCTCGGCGACGTACTTGGTCTTGTACGTGTCCATGGCATTGCGCGCGGCCTGCGCGGCGACCGCCGTGTCCTGACCGGCCGCCTCGGCGTCGGCCTTCGCCCGGGCGGCGGAGGCGTAGGCCTCCTGAGCCGACCAGCTCGCGCTGGCGGCCGAGCGCTGGGCCTGCTGGGCCGAGTAGCTGGCGGAGGCGGCGGAGTGACGGGCCGAAGCCTCGGCGGAGGCGGCGGTCTTCGCCGCGTCCGCGGCCTTCTTCGCGCTGACGGCGGCCGCGTCGGCCTTGTTCTTCGCCTCGGCGGCGTAGCCGGCAGCGGCACTGGCAGCGGCGCCGGCCTGGGCGGACGCGACGTCGGCCTCACCGGAGGCGTTACGGGCGAGGGCCGCGGCCTGGACGGCCTCGGCGGCACTCTGCTGGGCGTAGGCGGTGACCGCCGACGCCTCGGAGATCATCCGCTGGATCTCGGCCACGTGGGTGGCGGCGAGCGCGTCCTTGCGAGCGGTGGTGTACTGCCCGGTTTCGATGAAGGCCCGGAGCACCTCCGGGGTTCCTTCGAGCGCGATCTGCGCCGCGGCCTTGACCTCCGGACCGCCGGACTGACGGAGCCCGGCCGCGACGACCTGGTCGTCGGCGAGCTGTGCCAGGTAGCGGCCGCTGGTGAGGAAGTCACGCAGCGCCTCGACGTTGCCGTTGAGCGCGGCACGACCGGCGGCCTGGACAGTGGAGCCACCAGTGCTGACGATCTTGGCGACACTCACCTGGAAATCGGGAGTGGCCGCCTGGTACTGACCGGTGGTCAGGTATGCGGTGACCGCGTTGGCGTCACCCTGCAGGGCCTGGGCCGCCGCAGCGCGCACCGCCGGAAGCTCCGAGGTGGTGGCGAGGTTCTGGACGCGGTCCCGGTCGTCCATCTCGATCGCCCGGCGGCGACCGTCACGGACGAAGTCGAGAACGTCCTGGTCGGTGCCGGAGAGCGCCGTGCGGGCTGCTGCGACCTCCCAGGGACCGGCGATCTTCATCGACAGGACGGCGAGCTTGCGCCCGTCGGTGGCGATGGCCGCGGTGTCGGGGTTCGCCTGTGCCAGCGCGGTGGCGAGGCGGGTGGCCTCGTCCTTGGTTCGGCGCAGCTGCTGAACGCCCTCGCCGATCGCGGCCTGCTTGTCGTCGTAGGCGGCCTTGGCGGCCTTGACCCGTTCGACATCGGTGGCGGTCTGCGCGGCGAGGTCCTCGGCCTCCGCCCGCTGGGCGACGTCGTGGACCCGATTGGCCTCGTCGACCGCATCCTTGGCGGTCTGCGCGGCGGCGACCGCCGCTTCGGCGTGGGCCTTGGACCGGTCGGCGGCCTGCGCGGCCTCGCCGGCGTGCTGGGCGGCGTCGCGGGCAGCGGCGGCCGCGTTGCGGGCGTGGGTGGCGGCGGAGTCCGCGAGCACCTTGGCCTGGGCGGTCGCCTGCGCGGCCTCGCCGGCCAGGGACTTGGCGGCGGTCGCGGCCCGGGAGGCTTCCTGGGCCTGACGCTGGGTCGCGGCCGCGGCGGCCTTGGCCCGCGCCGACTGGGAACCGGCCACGCCGGCGTAACCACCGGCCTGGCCCGCCGCGGTAGCGGCGGCCATCGCGTTGCCGCTGGCGCTCAGGGCCGACTCGGCCACCTCGGCGCTGGCGCTCGCGGCGGCAGTCGCCTGGGTCAGCGATCCCGACGCGGCGTCCGCGGCCTTCGCCGCGTTCTCGGCCGTGGTGGCGGCGGCCGTGGCCGCGTCCGCCTTGGCACGGTCCGTGGCGGCTCCCGCCGCCGCGTTGCGGGCGGCCGTCGCGGCCCGGGCCGCGCCCGCGGCGGCGTAGGCGGCCTGGCTGGCCGCGCTGGCCGCCGTGCGGGCCGAGTTGGTGGCGGAACGGGCGGCCTTCACCGCGGTCTGCGCCGCGTCGGTCGCCCGGTTGGCGGCGTCCGCCGCCCGTCCGGCGGCGGCGGTCGCGGCGACCGTGTCGTTGCGCGCGGCCTCGGTCTCGGCGGCGGCCTTCGCCGCCGACTCCTTGGCCAGTTGCGAGGCCGCGATCGCCTGCGCCGCGGACTCCTTGGCGTCCTCGGTCTCGCGGACGGCCTGTGCGGACGCCTCCTTGGCCTGCTGGGTCAGCTGCTCGACGCTGGTGTGCTCCACGTCACGGGCCTTGGCCACGTGCTGGCCGACCTCGAGGAACTCACGGACGTCGTCGATGGTCCCGTTGAGCGCCAACCTGGCGGCAGCCTGGGTGTTCGGCCCGCCGGTAGCGAGGATCTGAACCAGCTTCACCCGGTCATCGGTGTCCCGCGCGGTGTACTGGCCGTCGTTCAGGAACACCTGGACATCGTCCGGGGTGCCGTTGAGGGCGGCCCTCGCGGCAGCCTGCACACCGGCGCCCGCGCCGTTGATCAACGAGGCGGCCCTGACCTGCTGGTCGCTCTTCAGCGCCTCCTGGTAGCCACCGTCCAGGAAGGCCCGCAGCTCCTCCGGGGTGCCGGCGAGCGCCTTGCGCGCCGCCTCCCGCACGCCGGCCCCACCCAGGGTGAGGATCTGCGCGGCGCTGACCTGGTCGTCCTGCACCTGAGCGGGGACGCGCTCGATGTCCAGGAACTTGCGCACGTCCGCGTCCGAGCCGGTCAGCGCGGCCTCGGCCGTGGCCTTGATCGCGGGACCACCCGCCTGCCAGAGCGCGACCACACGGGCGCGGTCCATCGACACGACGGGGGTCGTGGCACCCGTCGTGTCCGCGGCCATGGCCGGCACGGCCCCCAACAGACCGGCCGCGAGCGCCAGTGGCAGCACGCGCAGGCTGACCACTGCGGATATGGACCGCCCACCCCGCCTTCGCCGCCCGGACCGGACAACTATTCCACCCACCAGAGACCCCTCCACGATCCGATAGCCGAGATTCGACTGGAGTGGAGCATATCCACAGCGGAAATGTCCGAACGACCGAAATGGCGACCCGTCAGCGCGATGCACAGAGGCTTGCTTCATCGGACAGATGGCAAATCCAGACAAAAGGCGATCAATCTCTCGCCTCGTCAAATAGACGGTCCAACTGACCTGAGCTGCGGCGTTACTTGATCGAGCCACAACCGAGGAGAGCGCTTGAACATGCCCTAGACTGCGAACCGCCAAAGCCATCGGGGGCCGGGAATGGCGCGTCGTCGCCGCCATTCCATCCGCCTCGTACGCGTCGGATCAACGATGCCGACCGTCGAGTAGTTGGATGTCGACCGTTCCCCCGGGTGAAGTCAACCCACCTGAAGGGAAATTGAGATGAAGAGCAACATAGCCCGCTGGCTGATCGCCGGTTCCCTCGCGGCCGCCACCACCTTCGGCGCCACCGCGCTGGCCTCCGCGGACACCGCCCCGGGGGGCGACACCGCCACCCCGCCGCCCGCGGTGGAGGACTTCGCCTACCCCGGCGCCTCCCCCTTCCCGGCGTTGAAGCTGATCCGCGGCGACGGGCACATCGTCCTGGCCGACTGCAACACGGCCACCCAGATCCAGCTGTGGAGCACCGCCGCCACCAGCCCCAGCGGCGGCCCCGGCGTCTGCTTCCGCGTCACCGGTTCGAGCGGCTACCTCTCGCTCGAACTGCCGCAGACCTTCATGATCCAGACCAGCAACGAGCGCTCCGTGCGCGCCGACCTGACCTCCGAGGGCGTCGCCCAGACCGTGGACGTCGCCAAGGGCGGCGCTGCCACCGTCGGCGTGGCGCTCGGCCAGAAGCCGACCATGCTCGTCGAGTTGCGCATCACCGGCTGACCCGGCACCGAGCCGGTCGCCGACCGGCCACCCAGTACCCGACACCATCGATCCGGGGGACTCCCATGAAACACCGCGTCCGCGGTTGGGCGGCCGTCATCGCCGCCACCGCCGCCGCAGGCGTGTTCGGCCTGAGCGCGTTCGCCGCCGCCGACACGGCACCACCGCCCGCCGACGCCACCGCCCCGCCGTCGGCCGTAGAGGACTTCGCCTACCCCGGCGGCTCCAACCTGACCGGTATCAAACTCCTGCGCGGGGACGGGCACCTCCTTCTCGCCGACTGCGCCGGCGCGACCCAGATCCAGATCTGGACCCGGGCCGCCGTCAACCGCGACAACAAGGTGTGCTTCACCACCACCACCGCGACCGGCTCACTCACCCTGGAGCTGGCCGACGTCTTCGCCGTCCAGACCTCGGGCCGCTCCGTGCAAGCGGGCCTCACCGCCGGGGGAACGACGCAGACTCTGGACGTCCCCAAGGACGGCTTCAAGGGCGTCGGCGAAGGCATCGGCCAAGCCCCCACCACCGTCGTCGAACTGCGCGTCACCGGCTGACCGTCCGGCTGCCGGCAGACATCCACCTTCGAGACCGAGGAATTCCGCCCCCCATGCTTCCCAAGACCTCTGCCCGCGCCCGGGTGACGGGCGCGCTGGCCGCGACTCTGGCCGCCGGCGCGCTCAGCACCTTCTCCGCCATGCCCGCCAACGCCGTCGTCGGTGACCAGGCGGCGGACGGCGCGTACGCCTACACCGCCAAGCTCACCATCGGCGACAACGTCCGCGCCTGCACCGGCGC
>NZ_JBHVWC010000020.1:0-126911 GCF_042882445.1 Kitasatospora sp. NPDC058218
CCGCCGTCGCCGCCCGCGCGGCGCCGCCGGCGAGACCGCCGTCGCCGCGGTGGCCGAGGCGCCCGCCGCGGTGGCCGAGGCCGCTGCTCCGGCCGCCGCCGAGAAGGTCACGGAGAAGCCCTCGGAGAAGTCCGAGGAGAAGCCGGCCGCCAAGCGGACCCGCTCGCGGGCCAAGGCGAAGGCCGAGCCCGCCGCCGAGGCCGCCACGGCGCCCGAGGCCGGCGTGGACGCCCCGGCCGAGGCCCCGGCCCCGCGCCGTCGGGCCCGCACCCGCCGCCCGGCCGCCGAGGCCCCCGAGGCGACGCCGGAGAGCTGATCCCGGCACCGCACCACGCGGAGGGGGCGGCCCCGTCCACCACAGGACGGGGCCGCCCCCTCCGGCGTGTCCACCCGGCTACGCTCGGGGGTTACCGGCCAGTCGCCCCGCCGCACCGCAGGAGATCGCCCATGAGCACGCCGCCGTTCCTCACCCTCCCCCGCTGTGCGCGAGCCCTGCGGGTGGCGACGGCGCGCGGGGAGTTCGCCGCACTGCGGGCCGAACCGGCGGGTGCGGTCCGCGGGGCGGCCCTGCTGGTCCCCGGGTTCACCGGCAGCAAGGAGGACTTCATCGCGCTGCTGGAGCCGCTGGCCGCGGCCGGCTACCGGGTGACCGCGATCGACCAGCGCGGCCAGCACGAGAGCGGCGGCCCCGACGACCCGGCCGCCTACGCCGTCGACGCCCTGGGGGCGGACGTCCGGGCGCTGACCGAGGCGCTCGCCGAGGGCGCCGCACCGCTGCACCTGCTCGGTCACTCCTTCGGCGGCCAGGTGGCCCGGGAGGCCGTCCTCGCGGCCGCCGCCGACGGCCCGCTGCCGTGGAGCTCGCTGACCCTGATGTCCACCGGCCCCGCCTCGATCCAGCCCGGTGAGGCGGAGCGGACCAAGCTGCTGATCGACGTGCTGCCGTCGATGAGCCTGGAGGAGATCTGGCAGGTGCTCCAGCAGATGGACCAGCAGGCGCAGGAACAGGGCGGCGACGCGGTGCGCCGTCCGTCCCCGGAGGTCGCGGAGTTCCTGCACCGCCGCTGGGTGGCCAACGTGCCGCAGGCGCTCGCCACCACCGGCGCCCATCTGATCGCCGCTCCCGACCGGGTGGACGAGCTGGCCGCGACCGCGTCCGCGCTGCCCGCGCTGGTGCTCTCCGGGGTCCGGGACTACGCCTGGCCGGTGCCGGAGCAGACCCGGATGGCCGAGCGCCTGGGCGCCCGCCGCGTGGTGATCGAGGACGCCGGCCACTCCCCCAACGCCGAGCGGCCGGCCGCCACCGCCGCGGCCCTGGCGGACTTCTGGGGCTGAGCCCGGGACGCCCCGGGGCGTCCCGGCCCGCCCCCGCACGCCCCCGGGGCCCGCGGCGCGGCCGTGCGCCCACGCCCCACGGTGGCGGATCCCACAGGACAAAAGTCGTTAGTTGCGGTAATATTTGATTCTGTCCGGGAATCATCGTCGCTGCCGACGCTGGCGACAATCCGCCGAAACCTGGACTTTACGGGTGGGCAACGGCCCGGTAGCAGCACCACGACACAGTGGTTCACGAGGCACCAGACGCACTTGGCAAGCAGGGGGAGCCCCTTTGCCTCAGCAGATCGTCGACCGTTCGAACCGACAGACCGCGAAAGGGCTGATACCCACTCAGCCACGACCGCCCCGCCCGACGGGGCAAGAAAAGGAGAGGCCCATGCGCTTCGAGATCCTCCGACTGGACGACGCCCACGGCACCGCCACCGACCGCGTGATCGCCGACGCCGAAACCGTCCGCGAACTCGTCCAGGCCGCCGCCCGCACCGGCGAGCGCCTGCTCATCCGTCCGTGCCCGACCGTCTGACCCAGCGCGGCGCCTCCGACCGGGAGCCCTCACCCGCCGCCGAAGAGCCGGGAGCGTCCGATCCGGACGTTCCGATACCGGGCTGACGCCCCGTCACCGCGATCGCCGATGACGGGGCGTCAGTGCGTCCGGGCCCGTTCCCCGCACGGCGGCACCGACGTTTGCCGCCGCCCTCCGCTGGACATCCCCTAGCGGGAACCGCCCGCAGCGCGCCCAGCCGGCGACGGACGGGCGTCCGCCACCGACAGGTGCCGCCGCGCCCTCCGTACGGGTGATCGTCCTTGACGCGGCGGTCCGGAGGGAGGAGCGTTGTCGGCTATGAGGGGCGAGCCTAGCTGCCCGAGGTGCGCCGGTCGGGTCCGCGCCCCCGGTCTGTTCTCAGACACCTGGCAGTGCGACCGGCACGGAGCGGTGCACCCGATGCAGCCCGTGCTGCCCCCGAGCGTGGAGGCGCTCGGCGTCGCCGTCGCCCGTTCCCAGGTCCCGGTCTGGCTGCCCTGGCCCCTTCCGGTCGGCTGGCTCTACACCGGCATCGCGCACGTCGGCGACGACGTCTCGGGCGCCCGGGCCACCGCCGTCGCCTGCTCCGGACCGGCGCCGCTGGGCGGCTTCGGCGAGCTGGTGCTGGTCGCGGAGGAGCTCGGGGTCGGGCTCGGCGCCCGGTACGCGGGCCTGTCCGGCCCGGACCCGGGCGAGTCGGTCTCCCTCTACAAGCCCGCCGACGCCAAGCTGATGGCGGCCGGGCGCCCCACCCCGATGTTCCACGTGCCGGACGCGCCGGCCGACCGCGCGGTGTTCGTCGGCGAGGCCCGCGGCCTCTGGCTCTGGGCGGTGGCCTGGCCGGAGCAGTCAGCCCTGGTGATGTACGACGAGCTGGTCCTCACCGACCTGCGCGAGGCCGGCGCCGAGTTGGACCTGCTGCCCTGCGGCGCGCTCTCCCCCCAACTGCTCGGCTGACGGCCCCGCGGGCGCCCGCACTATCCTGGGCGACACCCGCCACCCAGCCCAGGAGCCGACTCCGTGCGCATCGACCTGCACGCCCACAGCAACGCCTCCGACGGCACCGACAGCCCGGCCGAGCTGGTCGCGGCGGCGGCCGCCGCGGGCCTGGACGTGGTGGCGCTCACCGACCACGACACGGTGGCCGGCCACGCCGAGGCCGCCGAGGCGGTGCACGCGCTGCCGGCCGGCACCCGACTGGCCCTCGTCCCGGGCGCCGAGCTGTCCTGCGCGGTGGACGGCATCAGCCTGCACCTGCTGGCCTACCTCTTCGACCCCGCCGAACCGGCCTTCGCGCGCGAGCGCGAGCTGGTGCGCACCGACCGGTTCCGGCGCGGGCGGGCGGTCGTCGAGCGCTGCCGCGCGCTGGGCGCCGACATCAGCTGGGAGCAGGTCCAGCGGATCGCGGGGACCGGCTCGGTCGGCCGGCCGCACATCGCGAGCGCCCTGGTCGAGGCGGGGGTGGTGGCCACCGTCTCCGACGCCTTCACCCCGGACTGGCTGGCCAACGGCGGGCGGGCGGACGTCCGCAAGCACGAGACCGACCCGGCCGAGGCCGTCCGGCTGGTCCGGGCGGCGGGCGGGGTGCCGGTCTTCGCCCACCCGGGCGCGGTCAAGCGCGGGCGGACCGTCTCCGACCAGGTGATCGCGGACCTCGCGGCGGCCGGGCTCGCGGCGCTGGAGGTCGACCACACCGACCACGACGAGCCCACCCGGGCCCGGCTGCGCGCACTGGCCGCCGACCTCGGTCTGCTGACCACCGGGTCCAGCGACTACCACGGCAGCCGCAAGACCGTCCGGCTCGGCGAGCACACCACCGACCCCGCCGTCTACGAGGCGTTGCTGGCCCAGGCCACCGGCGCGAAGCCGATCGGGGGCTGAGCCCTCCCGGCCGGGCACGCGGGCGTGCGGGAGCGTACGGCCGGGTGCGGCCGCGGCGCGCGCCCCTGTGACGCCGGCGGCGGGCACCGGCGTCACAGCTGACGCGGCGTCAGTCCAGCGGCACACCGCGGCGGTCGGCGTCGCGCAGATCGGTGCCGTGCTTCAGCCAGCGCTCCTCCAGCGCGGCCGCGCCGTGCACCCGCTTCCAGCCGGCCTCGTTGGGCGTCATCGGCAGCAGCGGCAGGAAGCGCACCGGGTCGGCCGGCTCGTCCAGCTCCAGATCGGCCACCAGACCGCCCGGCTCCGCGGCCAGCACCGAGGTGAACGGGGCGCCGTCCCAGAGCGGGGCGCCGAGGTCCAGCGAGCCACCGGGGGCCAGCACCAGGCCCTCCACCTGCGGCGTCGCGGCGAAGGTGGCCAGGGTGCGGAGCACGCTGTCGCGGACCCCACGGACCGTCAGCACCAGTTCGGCGCGCGGGCCGCGGAGCTGGTCGGCGACCGGCGCGGTCGGGTCCGCCATCGGCGCGGCGGCCATCCCGAGCGTGGCGTAGCGGACCAGGCCCTCGGCGTCCGGGCCGAAGCGCAGCACCTCGATCCGGTCCGCGCCGAGGAAGGTGACCGCGGCGCGGCCGCTCGGCTCGCCGAAGGTGGTCAGCAGCCGGGCCTCGACGGCGGCCAGCACCGCCTCGCGGGAGAGGCCGGCGGGGTCGTGGGAGCCGCCGGAAGGGTCACCGAAGAGCGGAAAGTCGTGCGCCATGCCGGTGAGCGTAACCGGTGCGCCCGCGGAGCCGGCGCGGCCACCGGGAGAACATCGCAGCGACGATGCCCGGTCAGATGTTAGTGTGAGCGACTGGCCACCGGGGATCCTCTCTCCGGGGCAGCGGCGTGAAGGAGGTGGTTGCGGTGGATACCAGCCGACCATGCAGTACCGGCAGCTCTACCCGGCCCGGACGCCTTCCCCGTACCCCTCGCCTCGCAGGCTGAAACAGCAGCACCAGTAGCTGGAACTGCAGCCGCGTCCACCGAGACGATCGAGGCGGTGTCGGCCCGGCCGGGAGAGCACCCTCACCGGCGTCCGGTCGTTCCAGCGCGAGCCCCAGCAAGGCCGAGGACCGACCGCAGGCGTCATTCCACCGGTGTTCCATGCCGTCGCACCACGGCCACCCGTCACCGCGCCGCCGTGCGGCGGTTCCTGCCCAGGGAGCCTGCCATGTCGATGATCAACAGCCTGCGCGCAGCCGTCCGCACCAACCGCCGCCGCTCCGCGGCCGGCCTGTTCGACTCGATCCACCCGGGCCAGTCCGCCTCCGCGGTGGTGGACTGCGCGGTCTACCAGTCCGGCAAGCGGCACGGCGAGACCTGCAGCCCGCGCGAGGCGGCCCGCCGGGTGAAGGCGTCGCAGCAACTGCCGGACGGTACGGGATCGTTCAGCTGGATCGGGCTGCACGAGCCGACCGAGGCCGAGTTCGAGGGCATCGCGCAGCGCTTCGGCCTGCACCCCCTGGCGGTCGAGGACGCCGTCCACGCGCACCAGCGGCCCAAGGTCGAGCGGTACGACGACGTGCTGTTCGCCGTCTTCAAGACGATCCGCTACGTCGAGCACGACCAGCTCACCCCGACCAGCGAGGTGGTCGAGACCGGCGAGCTGATGGTCTTCGCCGGGCGGGACTTCGTCATCACCGTCCGGCACGGCGGGCACAGTTCGCTGCAGGAGCTGCGGCACCGGCTGGAGGCCGACGCGGACGGCTCCGGGCTGCTGGCCAAGGGCCCCTCCGCGGTGCTGCACGCCATCGCCGACCACGTGGTGGACAACTACCTGCTGGTCGCCGACCGGCTGCAGACGGACGTCGACGAGATCGAGTTCGACGTCTTCTCCAACAAGGGCGGCCGGGGCACCGACGTCGGCCGGGTCTACCAGCTCAAGCGCGAGGTACTGGAGTTCAAGCGGGCGGTGACGCCCCTGCTGCGGCCGATGCAGCAGCTCTCCGAGCCGCTCCAGCGGCTGGTCGACCCGGACATCCAGAAGTACTTCCGGGACGTCGCCGACCACCTCGCCAGAGTCACCGAGCAGGTCCACGGCTTCGACGAACTGCTGAACTCGCTGCTCCAGGCCAACCTGGCACAGGTCTCGGTCGCGCAGAACGAGGACATGCGCAAGATCACCGCCTGGGCGGCGATCTTCGCCGTGCCCACCATGATCACCGGCGTCTACGGCATGAACTTCGACTACATGCCGGAGTTGCACCACGAGTACGGCTACCCGATGGTGCTCGGCAGCGTCGTCCTGATCTGCGTCGGGATGTACCGCGGCTTCCGCCGCAACGGCTGGCTGTAGCCGGGCGGCAGACCTAGCGCCGGCCGTCCCGGGCCACCAGCACCAGGCCCAGCAGGATCAGCACCACCGCCGGGTAGGCGGCCACCGGGGGCCACTGGCCGAGCCAGAGCGCCGCGATCAGCGCGGCGCCCGGGGTCTCCAGCAGGATCGCGGTCGAGGTGAGGGACGGGCCGAGGGTACGCACCACCCGGTTGCTGAGCGAGTGGCCGAGCAGCTGGGCGGTGACCATCAGCAGCACGATCTGCCACCAGACGCCGGCCGGCCACCCGGCCATCGACGTCCCGGCGGCCAGGCAGACCACCAGCAGGACCACCGCCGTGGTGGCGTAGCAGACCAGGGTGTAGGCGGTGGTGCTGACGGTCCGGCGGACCTCGGCCCCCAGCAGCATGTAGCCGGCCGCGGCGAGGCCCGCGCCGAGCGCCAGCGCATCGCCCAGCAGGGCGCGCGGCGAGAGCGTGAGGTCGACCCCGGTGAGCACCAGCACACCGGCGAAGGCCACCGTCATGCCGATCCAGACCGCGCGGGGCGCCCGCACCCCGCGCAGCCGCATCAGCAGGATGGTCCAGAGCGGGGTGGTGGTCACCAGCGCGGTCGCCGAGGCCACCGAGGTCATCCGCAGGCTCGGCATCCAGAGCGCGAAGTGCACGGCGAGCAGCGCGCCGGCCGCCACCGCCAGCAGCAGCGCCCGGCGGCCGATCCCGCGCAGCTCGGCCCGGTGCCGCAGCAGCGCGTACGGCCCCAGCACGCCGACCGACATGACGTTGCGCCAGAACGCGATCGCCAGGGCGGGTGCGGCGGTGGCACTGATCAGCGGCGCGGAGAGCGAGATGCCGGAGATCGAGACGGCGAGCAACAGCAGGTCGATCCTGGGGAGCGGCTGGGTCGGCGCCGCCGCGGCGGAACCGGACGCGACGGAGGGGGCTGCGGTCTCGGGCCGGGCGGGCACGGTGCTCCTCGGGCTCGGGGTCGGACTGGGCGGCTCCTAAGGTAAGGCCCGTGCGGCCATCACGGAACTGTCGCCCGACGGGTGAGACACCCCGTGGACGGCACAGGCCGTACGCTGTCCGCCATGGACCGTACGCCCGCCGCCGCCACCGCCGACGACTTCCTCGACCGGGCCCTGTTGGAGGAGGCCGCGAAGAAGTCCGGCCTGCTCTGGGTGCGCGCGGACGGCCAGGAGCACAGCCGCCCGCTCTGGCACGCCTGGCACGACGGCGCGGTGGTCGTGGTCGGCGACGGCGGCGAGCAGCCGCTGCACGGCCTGACCGCCGGATCGGGCGCGGTGGTGACGGTCCGCAGCAAGGACAAGGGCGGCCGGCTGACCGGCTGGGCGGCCCGCGTCGTCGAGCCGGCGCCGCGGAGCGAGGCCTGGCTCGGCGCGGTCGAGGAGCTCAAGGGCAAGCGGCTGAACGCGCCCGACACCGACACCATCACCGACCGCTGGGCCCGCGAGTGCCGGGTGCTCCGGCTGGAGCCGGTCGGCACCGGCCCGGGCCTGCTCGACGAGCACCCGGGCGCCATGCCCGAGGGCTCCCACGCCACCGCCCCGATGCCCACCGGCGCCACCACCCGCAAGCCCGTTCCGGCCGGCCTCCCGAAACTGCTGTTCAAGCGCCGCAAGAGCTAGCCCGCTCCGGGTCCGCGCCCGGTCCGCGCCCGGGCACGGAAGCGGCGTCGTGGCTCGTCGGGCCGGGTGCGGGGGGCGCGGGTAGCCTTGGCCGCGGGGCGTGCCCGCGCGCCCCTCCGGGCGTCGAGCGAGGCGAGGGAGTCCATGGCAGGAGCAGGCAGCCGGGTCTTCATCTCGCACCTCTCCGGCGTCGCCGTCTTCGACCCGAACGGCGACCAGACCGGCCGGGTCCGCGACGTGGTGGTCACGCTCCGCCTCGGCGGCCGGCCGCCCCGGGTGCTCGGGCTGGTGGTCGAGGTGATCGGCCGCCGCCGGATCTTCCTGCCGATGACCAGGGTGACCAGCCTGGAGTCCGGCCAGGTGCTCACCACCGGCGTGATCAACATGCGCCGCTTCGAGCAGCGCCCGGCCGAGACCCTCGTCCTCGGCGAACTGCTGGACCGCACCGTCACCTGGACCAAGACCGACCAGGACGTCACCGTCCTGGACGTCGCCATGGTGCAGACCCGGCTGCGCGAGTGGGAGATCAGCAAGGTCTTCGTCCAGGTCGGCCGGGTCGGCCGGCTGCGCAAGGCCAAGGGCGAGTCGCTCACCCTGGACTGGAAGGACGTCACCGGCTTCACCCTCCCCGAGGAGGGCCAGGGCGCCGCCAACCTGCTCGCCACCTTCGACCAGCTGCGCCCCGCCGACCTCGCCAACGTCATGCACCACCTCTCCGCCAAGCGCCGCGCCGAGGTGGCCGCCGCACTCGACGACGAACGGCTCGCCGACGTCCTGGAGGAGCTGCCCGAGGACGACCAGGTCGAGATCATCGGCAAGCTGAAGGACGAGCGCGCCGCCGACGTCCTGGAGGCGATGGACCCGGACGACGCCGCCGACCTGCTCTCCGAACTGCCCGGCGACGAGGCCGAGCGGCTGCTCCAGCTGATGGAGCCCGACGAGGCCGAACCGGTCCGCCGCCTGCTGTCGTACGAGGAGAACACCGCCGGCGGTCTGATGACCACCGAGCCGATCGTGCTGGAGCCGGACGCCACGGTGGCCGAGGCGCTGGCCCGCGTCCGGGTCTCCGACAACAAGCCGGCGCTGGCCGCCCAGGTCTTCGTCTGCCGCCCGCCGAACGAGACGCCGACCGGCAAGTACCTGGGCACCGTGCACTTCCAGCGGCTGCTGCGCGAACCCCCGTACACCCTGGTCGGCTCGCTGGTCGACGACGACCTCGACCCGCTGCCGCCGGACACCCCGCTGCCCCTGATCACCAGCTACCTGGCGACGTACAACATGGTCGCCGCGCCCGTGGTCGACGAGGCGGACCACCTGATCGGCGCGGTGACGGTCGACGACGTGCTCGACCACCTGCTGCCCGAGGACTGGCGCGAGGCCGCGCTGCACGGACTGGACGACGAGCGAGAGGTGACCGGTGGACGCTGACCGCAAGGGCCGACGGGACGACAGCCCCCGCCAGCGCCTGCAGGGCGAACTGCGCCAACTGCGCCAGCTGCGCGAACTGCGGGCCCGCGAGGGCGCCCGCGACCGGCGCAGCGAGCCCTCGACCGGCGGCCCCGCCCGCTCCCGGCTCGACCAGCCGCGAACCACCCGCCCCGGCCTGATCACCCTGCCGACGTACGACCCGGAGGCCTTCGGCAAGCTCTCCGAGCGGATCGCGCGCTTCCTCGGCACCGGGCGCTTCATCGTCTGGATGACGGTCGTGGTGGTCGTCTGGGTGGGCTGGAACACCGTGCTGCCGGACCAGGTCCACTTCGACGACTACCCGTTCATCTTCCTCACCCTGATGCTCTCCCTGCAGGCCTCGTACGCGGCGCCGCTGATCCTGCTGGCCCAGAACCGCCAGGACGACCGGGACCGCGTCAACATGGAGCAGGACCGCGCCCGCAGCGACCGGAACATCGCCGACACCGAGTACCTGACCCGGGAGGTCGCGGCGCTGCGCCAGGGCCTCGGCGAGGTCGCCACCCGGGCCTTCATCGCCTCGGAGCTGGGCACCGTCCGCTCCGAACTGCAGTCCCTGCTCAAGGAGATCGACGAGCGCCGGCAGGGCTCCGAGATGCTGTGACCGGCAGCACGCTACCGACGGGTTAAGCGGTACGCCCGGCGCCGTACCATCAAGGCATGGCCAACGAGACAGAGGTCGCGGCCGGCGTCACGGAGGAGTCCGTACGCCAGGCGCTGTCGACCGTGAACGACCCGGAGATCAACCGCCCGATCACCGAGATCGGCATGGTGAAATCGGTCGAGATCGCCGAGGGCGGCGAGGTCCGCGTCGCGGTCTACCTCACCGTCTCCGGCTGCCCGATGCGCGACACCATCGTCACCCGGGTCCGCGACGCGGTCGGCAAGGTCCCCGGCGTGACCGGCGT
Organism: Kitasatospora sp. NPDC058218; assembly: GCF_042882445.1. NCBI lineage: Bacteria > Bacillati > Actinomycetota > Actinomycetes > Kitasatosporales > Streptomycetaceae > Kitasatospora > Kitasatospora sp. NPDC058218. The sequence continues at coordinate 10,080 of NZ_JBHVWC010000020.1, forward strand.
CGAGGTCGAGCTCGACGTGATGAGCGACGAGCAGCGCAAGGAGCTCTCCCAGCTGCTGCGCGGCGGTGCCCCGGAGCGGGAGATCCCGTTCGCCAAGCCCGGCACGCTGACCCGCGTCTACGCGGTCGCCTCCGGCAAGGGCGGCGTCGGCAAGTCCTCCGTGACGGTGAACCTGGCGGCCGCGATGGCCGCGGACGGCCTGAAGGTCGCCGTGGTCGACGCCGACATCTACGGCCACAGCGTGCCGCGCATGCTGGGCGTCGAGGGCCGGCCCACCCAGGTCCAGGACATGATCATGCCGCCGCAGGCGAACGGCGTGAAGGTCATCTCGATCGGCATGTTCACCCCCGGCAACGCCCCGGTGGTCTGGCGCGGACCGATGCTGCACCGCGCCCTCCAGCAGTTCCTGGCCGACGTGTACTGGGGCGACCTCGACGTCCTGCTGCTGGACCTGCCGCCCGGCACCGGTGACATCGCGATCTCGGTCGCGCAGCTCGTCCCGAACGCGGAGATCCTGATCGTCACCACCCCGCAGATGGCCGCCGCCGAGGTGGCCGAGCGGGCCGGCACCATCGCGGTGCAGACGCACCAGAAGATCGTCGGCGTGATCGAGAACATGTCCGGCATGCCCTGCCCGCACTGCGACGAGATGATCGACGTGTTCGGCACCGGCGGCGGCCAGATCGTCGCGGACGCGCTCACCCGGACCGTCGGCGCCAACGTGCCGGTGCTCGGCTCGATCCCGATCGACGTCCGGCTGCGCGAGGGCGGCGACGACGGCCGCCCGGTCGTGCTCGCCGCCCCCGACTCCCCCGCCGGCGCCGCCCTGCGCGCCGTCGCGGGCAAGCTCGGCGGCCGCCAGCGCGGCCTCTCCGGCCTCTCCCTCGGACTCACCCCGAAGAACAAGTTCTGATCGTCGCGTCGCGAAGGGCCGGGCGGTTGCCCGGCCCTTCGTGCTGCCCCGGTCGGGGCGGGCCTACGGGCGGGTGTAGGCCGTCAGGTCGGGGACGGTGGAGAAGCCGGTGCCGTAGGCGCTGACGCCGCGGCCGTAGGCGCCGAGGAGGACGCCGGGGGCCTCGCCCGCGAGCACCCAGCCGTACTCGGACTCGCGGTAGCGGAAGGGCTGCGGCAGCCCGTTCACCGGGAGGCTGAGGGTGGACCAGCCGGGGCCGGCCAGGTCGTCGGCGAGGTCCCAGGCGAGGGTGCTCTGCTGGTCCAGCCAGTCCTGGCGCAGCGCGCGGTCCAACTGGCCCGGCCAGGTGGACGCGAGCAGGCCGGAGCCGGCCAGCCAGGCGGCGGAGGAGGCCGAGGTCGCCTCCAGCGTGCCGGTGTTGTCGGCGCTGCGGCGGCTGCCCCGGCGGGCGACCGTGACGACGACGGCGAACTTGCGCATGTCGCGCGGCTCGTACTGCCGGGCCGGCTCCTCGCCGTGGCCGAGGGTGCCGTAGTCGACGCTGCCGGCCGCCCCGCCGCGCGGGCCGCCGGCGCCGGCCTGCATCAGGTAGCGGCGGCCGCTCCAGCCGTCGTCCAGCCCGTACCAGGGGAAGTCCGCCGACAGGTAGGGGACCAGTGGGTCCGCCGGGCCGGCCTGTCCGCCGACCATCGGGCCGTCAGCCGTCGCCGTCCCCACCGCATGACTCGTCGCGTCCATCCCCGGACCTCCTCAACGCAGATTGCCTGCCGTGGCGCGCTCCCATCGTGGCGTACCGCGGCGTCTCCGCCGGGTGCCTTCGGTCCGGAAGCGACCGGAAGTGACCGACGGCACAGCGGGAACAATCAGCACAATAGCGGCGCACACGCCACCGCCCCGCTCAGCCGTGCGGCCGGGCGGGGCGGTGGCGTGTGCCCGGGTCCCAGCGCCCGGAGGCGAGTGGGCGAATTACGTCGCGTCAGGGTCGAACGGGGGGCGCTCGCCTGGCTGGAGCGCGGGGCCGGAGGAGGCCGCACCCGCCGCACCCGCGGCGCCGGCCTTGTCCATGCTGACCGTGCCGGCGCGGCCGTGGCCGTTCACGGCGGCGGCGGGCTTGTCGTCCAGCACCGAGCGGATGTCCAGGCTGTCCCGGATCTCCTTGAGGCCCAGCGGGTCCTCCTGGCCGCCCATGAGCTGCTTGCGGACGAAGGTCTTGGGGTGGAGGTCCTCGAACTCGAAGTCCTTGAACTCAGGGCCCAGCTCACTGCGGATGTCCTCCTTCGCGGTGTCGGCGAAGGAGCGGACCTTCTTGATGAAGCCCATGGTGTCCTGGATCAGCTTCGGCAGCTTGTCCGGACCGAAGATCACGATGGCCATGATGACCAGAGTCAGGATCTCCAGCCCGCCTACGTCGCTGAACACCTAAGCTCCCTCAGCTCGTCGGACAACGGTTCCTACAGCGTAATGGCCACCGTCGGGTCCGGACCCCACAGTGTGATGAAGCCGTGGTGAAGACCCGCCGATGGCCATGGCCGTGGTGACCGGCGTGCGCTACCGGTTCTCCCGGTGCAGGCCGGCGAGGCCCGAGCTCGGGATGCGGTCCGGCACGACGTGCGGCGGGGTCGCGCTGCGGGTGGCCGCCACCGGGCGGACCGGGAAGTCCACCGGGACCTGCGCCTTCATCGGGGCGTACCCGCCGCTGCGGTCGGTGTTGCCGACCGGGCTCACCGAGGTGCCGTGCTGCTCGTCGCTCTGGGCGGCGAAGCCGCCGACCCCGCCGAGCGTCACCGCGGCGACCGAGAAGGCCCCGGCGGCGGCGAAGACGAACCGGCGCCCGCGCGGCGGCGCCTGCCGGACCACCGCGGGCCCGGTCGCGGCTGCGGCCGGCTGCGGTGCGGCGGCCTCGGGACGGCCGGAACGCCGACCCATCAGGGGGCGCAGCACCGAGCTCCCGCGCGCGAACGCCCTGGGGTCGATGCCCGGCACCGGTGCGTCCGCGCCGAGCGCGCCCGCACCGAAGGCGCCCGCGCCACGGCCGAAGGAGCCGCCGTTCAGCCGACTGCCGCCGAGGGTGCCGCCCCGGGCGTCCGGCCGGGTGGACCCCCAGGCCGCGGGCAGTCCGCCGCCGGGCAGGTCGTCGTCGTCCCGGCGCGGCCGGTCGGTGGCGGGAGGTTCCTCGTCCTGGAGGGCCCCGACGGCCATCAGCCGGGACATCAGCGCCGAGGACGGGCCGGGGGTACCGGTACGGGTCAGCAGGTGCTTCACGGCACGGCCCTCGTCGGCCTCGGCGAGGCACTGCGGGCAGGTCGCCAGATGGGCCTGGACGCGGTCGCGGGAGTCGTGGCCGAGTTCCCCGTCCACGAAGGCGGAGAGCCGCTCCCCGAGGTGGTGCTCCTCGGCGGCGGGCTCGGTGGGCTTGACGGCCACCGAGCGCAGCGATGCCTCGCCCGGCAGGGCCGCGGTGGGCGGCAGCGGCTCGTCGGCCCCGTCCTCGTGGCCTCGGCGGCCCAGCTGGGGCCAGCCGCCGCGCCAGGCGGCGCCCTTGCCGGGAGCGTCCGGTCGGCCCGGCCCCGACCGGCCGGTTCCGCTCACGATCGCCTCCGTCCGCGCCCGCCCGGCGCACCCGGGGCCTCGCCCGCCACGGCGCCGACCGGCACCGGCTCCTCGGAGCCGCCCCGGCGCTCGCGGCCCGGGGCCGCGCCGGGGGCGCGGTGCTTCAGGGCGGCGCGCAGGTGCGAACGGCCGCGGTGGATGCGGCTGCGGACGGTGCCGAGCTTGACGCCGAGCGTCGCCGCGATCTCCTCGTAGGAGAGGCCCTCGATGTCGCAGAGCACCACGGCGGCGCGGAACTCCGGGGCGAGGGTGTCCAGCGCCTGCTGGACGTCGGCGTCGAAGTGGGTGTCGCTGAAGTGCTGGGCCGGGCTGGGCTCGCGGCTGGCCAGGCGCTCGGCCGCGTCGTCGCCGAGCGCGTCGAAGCGGATCCGCTGGCGTCGGCGGACCATGTCCAGGAACAGGTTCGTGGTGATCCGGTGCAGCCAGCCCTCGAACGTGCCGGGGGTGTAGGTCGACAACGAACGGAACACCCGGACGAAGACCTCCTGGGTGAGGTCCTCGGCGTCGTGCTGGTTGCCCGTCAGGCGGTAGGCGAGGCGGTAGACGCGGGCGCTGTGCGCCTCGACGATCTCCTCCCAGGAGGGCGGAGTCCAGGTCTGCGCGTCGGGCCCCTCGGCGAAGCTCGCGAGGGCGGCGGGTGCCTCGGTGGTACCGGCGGCCGGCGTCGCGGCGGCCGGCTGGTCCAGGGTGGAGTGCGCAGGCTGGTTCATCACGGGCTTCGGCGTACGGGCTGACGCGGTGCCGCGGGAGTGCCGCCGCACAGGGACGTCGCCCTCGGCCACACCTCCTCGGTTGGCTCTTCTGCCCAGCAGGGCCACCACCATATCCACCTCACCCGTCAAGCCCGGATAAAAGTGCCCGGGGGGTATCCCGGGGGTATCCGTTACCCGGTCCCTTCCTCTGCAACGGCCCGCCGCCGTACGCGGTTCCCGGGCGGCCAGTAATCTGTGGCAGGAAATATCGACTTCCGCTCGGCACCGGGCCACTGCCCGGGGCTCCGAAAGAGGCAGCCATCAGCGAGTTCGGGCCCGCGCGCGTGGCCCTCTCCGACACCTTCGTCGGCGAGGACGCGGTGCTGACCTACGCCCGGGCACAGTCCGCGCGCACCGGTATCAGGGCGATCGGGCCGGGCGGTGGGGCCTGTCTGCGGCTGCTGGCGGCCGCGCTGGACGCCAAGGCGGTGGCCGAGATCGGCACCGGGACGGGCGTCTCCGGGGTCTATCTGCTGCGCGGAATGCGCCCCGACGGCGTGCTCACCACCGTGGACACCGAGCCGGTGCGACAGCAGCTGGCCCGGGAGGCGTACCACGCGGCCGGCTTCGCGGCGAACCGGTCCCGCTTCATACCGGGCCGGGCCCTGGACGTGCTGCCGCGGCTCGCGGACGGCCAGTACGACCTGGTGTTCTGCGACGGGGACCCGGCGGAGTCGCGGGAGTACCTGGCGGAATCGCTGCGGCTGCTGCGCCCGGGCGGGATGGTCTGCTTCGAGGGCGTCTTCCAGGAGGGCCGGCTGGCCGAGCCCGACCAGCAGGACCCGCAGACGCACGCGGTGCGCGACCTGGTCCGGGACGTCCGGGAGAGCGAGTCCCTGCTGCCGGCGCTGCTGCCGGTCTCGGACGGGCTGCTCTGCGCCGTGAAGCGCTGACCCGGGGCGGCGGGGGGCCCGGAACCCAGCGGCCCCGGAACCCTGTGGTTTCCGGAGCCCAGCGGCCCCGGAAACCACAGGGCCCGGGCCGACGTGATGTCGTACCCGGGCCCGGCGGCACATCTCCAGGAGATGGGGAGCGCCCGCTGCGGTCAGCCGCAGGCCTTCTTCAGGGCCTCGCCCAGGGCGTCGGCCTCGTCAGGCGTGAGCTCCACCACAAGGCGTCCGCCGCCTTCGAGCGGAACGCGCATGATGATGCCCCGCCCCTCTTTGGTGACTTCGAGCGGGCCGTCACCCGTCCGCGGCTTCATGGCCGCCATGCTCGTTCCCCTTCCTGCAACCGCTCAGCTACGCACCGGCAGTCCGTCCACCGCCGGTATCGAACGCATTGATCGGAAGCCATTATCCCGCATGCCACGGCCTGATGACCAACATCACTCTCGGTGCAACCACGGCCGGACCGGCTCCAAGCGCCACATTTCCTGCCATAAGCCCCGGCGCGGCGGCGGTCGGCGCGCCGCCGAAAGGTGCGATACCTCACACTCCCCACCCGGCCGCGCGCTCCGGCATCCTGACACACGACCGACCTGTGACGACCCCAAGGGAGCCCCTCGCCCATGTCCGATTCCGTGCTGTACGAGCTGGACGGCGGCCTGGCCGTCATCACCATCAACCGCCCCGAGGCGATGAACGCGCTGGACACCGCCACCAAGGTGGCGCTGCGCGACACCGTGACCGCCGCGGCCGAGGACCCGGCGGTGCGGGCGGTTCTGCTCACCGGCGCGGGCGAGCGGGCGTTCTGCGTCGGGCAGGACCTCAAGGAGCACCTGGGCCTGCTCAAGCGGGCCGAGGAGACCGGCGAGGGCGCGCTCAGGACCGTCGCCGAGCACTACAACCCGCTGGTGCGGGCGCTGGCCGGCATGCGCAAGCCGACGGTGGCGGCGGTCGGCGGTGTCGCGGCGGGCGCGGGCGCCTCGCTGGCCTTCGCCTGCGACTTCCGGATCGTCGCGGACACGGCCGGGTTCAACACGGCCTTCGCCGGGATCGCGCTGACCGCCGACTCGGGCGCCTCCTGGACGCTGCCCCGGCTGGTCGGGCACGCCAAGGCCACCGAGCTGCTGATGCTGCCGCGGACGGTGAAGGCCACCGAGGCGATGGAGCTGGGCCTGGCCACCAAGGTCGTCCCGGCCGCCGAGCTGGCCGCCACCGCACGGGTCTTCGCCAAGGAGCTGGCCGACGGCCCGACGGTGGCGTACGGCGCCATCAAGGAGTCGCTGGCGTACGGCGCCTCGCACTCGCTGGACGAGCTGCTCGACAAGGAGGACGAGCTGCAGACGCTGGCCGGCGACAGCGAGGACCACCGGATCGCGGTCCGCGCGTTCATCGCCAAGGAGAAGCCGACGTACCTGGGTCGCTGACGCCCGCCGCGGGTACCGCCCGGGCCCCGACGGCCCGGGTGGCACCCGCACAGGGCCCCGACGGGACCTAGGCGACCCGCAGGGCGCTCCGGACGTGGCAGTCCGCCAGGTGGTCGTCGACCAGGCCGCAGGCCTGCATCAGCGCGTACGCGGTGGTCGGGCCGACGAACCGGAACCCCGCCTTCTTGAGCGCCTTCGCCAGCGCCGTCGACTCGGGCGTGACGGCCGGTACCTCCGCCAGGGTGCGGGGGGCCGGCCGGTCCGGATCCCCGGCGTACTGCCAGATCAGCGCGTCCAGGCCGCCGTCGAGGTCGCGGGCGACCCGCGCGTTGGCGATGGACGCCTCGATCTTGGCCCGGTTGCGGATGATGCCGGCGTCGCCGAGCAGCCGCTCGACGTCGGCCGGGCCGAACGCGGCGACCTCGTCGATCACGAAGCCCGCGAACGCGGCCCGGAAGCCCTCGCGACGGCGCAGGATGGTGATCCAGGAGAGGCCGGACTGGAAGGCCTCCAGGCAGACCCGCTCGAACAGCGCGTCGTCGCCGTGGACCGGACGGCCCCACTCGGTGTCGTGGTAGACCCGGTAGTCCTCCGTCGAGTCACCCCAGCCGCAGCGGCGCAGGCCGTCCGTACCGAGCACCGCACCGGCGTCGGTCACTGCTCCGCCGCCGGCCGCGCGCCCTCGGGGTCCTTGGTCAGCGTGACGACGGGCTCGACGACCTGGGCGAACTCCTCCAGCCCGGGCAGCGGTTCGGCGCCCGTGTCCGGGCCGGTGGTGGCCTCGACGGCGCCGCGCAGCGCGCCGGCGGCCTCCAGCTCGGCGATCCGCGAATCCCGGTAGGCGAGTTCGGCGCCGAGGCGGTCCAGCACGTCGTCCACCTCGTCCATCCGGTAGCCGCGGACGGCCATCGGCAGGCGGATGCCGTCCACGTCGTCCCGGCTCAGCGGACGGTCCTGCGGCAGCCGCGCGGCGATGCGGTCCTGCACTGCCTCCGGCAGTGAGCCGCCCCCGCCGAGCGCCACCAGCGCGGCGCCTCCGACCACGACGGCCATCGCCACCACGATCACCCAGAACACGAGCGGTCCTCCCGACTTCCCTGCCGGCGCTGACAACAGTGCCCGGCTCACGATCATGACAGCATGGTTCCCGATAGGCCGGGGGCCATCATCGCACCCGGAGCAGAGTTGGAGGAGACATCGGTGGCACTGCGCCTGGGACCACGGGAATTCGGTGACGACGAGCTGGTGATCATGGCCATCGTCAACCGCACCCCGGACTCGTTCTTCGACAAGGGCGCCACCTTCGCGGACGAGGCCGCGTTCGCCGCCGCCGACCGGGCGATGGCCGAGGGCGCCGCGATCCTGGACATCGGCGGGGTGAAGGCCGGACCGGGCGACGAGGTCACCGTCGAGGAGGAACTGCGGCGCACCGTGCCCTTCGTGGCGGAGCTGCGCAAGCGCCACCCGGAGGCCGTGATCAGCGTGGACACCTGGCGGCACGAGGTCGGCGAGGCGGTCTGCGAGGCGGGTGCGGACCTGCTGAACGACGCCTGGGGCGGGGTCGACCCGAAGCTCGCCGAGGTGGCCGCCCGGCACGACGTCGGCCTGGTCTGCACCCACGCGGGCGGCGCCGAGCCGCGGACCCGGCCGCACCGGGTCGGCTACCCGGACGTGATGGCGGACATCCTGCGGGTGACCGTCGGGCTGGCCGAACGGGCGGTGGAACTGGGCGTGCGGCGGGACGCGGTGATCATCGACCCGGGGCACGACTTCGGCAAGAACACCCGGCACTCGCTGGAGGCGACCCGCCGGCTGCCCGAGATGACCGCGACCGGCTTCCCCGTGCTGGTCTCGCTCTCCAACAAGGACTTCGTCGGCGAGACGCTGGACAAGCCGCTGGACGAACGGCTGCTCGGCACGCTGGCGACCACGGCGGTCTCGGCCTGGCTGGGCGCCCGGGTCTACCGGGCGCACCAGGTCGCCGAGACCCGGCAGGTTCTGGACATGGTCGCCTCGATCCGGGGCACCCGACCCCCGGCGGTCGCCCGCCGGGGGCTGGCCTGACAGGCGCCCCCCTCTTCGGGCTCGGCTCGCCTCCGGGGGGCTCGACCCGGCGCCGGGGGGCCGGGCTCAGGCGTGTCCGTCCGGCCGGGGTCAGATCTCGTGGGCCGGGCGGCGGGCGTCGGCGAGGATCTTCATGACCTCGTCGATGTCGTCGGTGATGTGGAACAGCTCCAGGTCGTGCGGGGCCGCCTTGCCCTGTGCGACGAGGGTGTTCTTCAGCCACTCGTAGAGGCCGCCCCAGTACTCGCTGCCGAACAGGATCACCGGGAACCGGGTGACCTTCTTCGTCTGCACCAGGGTCAGCGCCTCGAACAGCTCGTCCAGCGTGCCGAGGCCGCCGGGCAGCACCACGAAGCCCTGCGCGTACTTCACGAACATCGTCTTGCGGACGAAGAAGTAGCGGAAGTTCAGCCCGAGGTCGACGAACTCGTTGAGCCCCTGCTCGAAGGGCAGCTCGATGCCGAGGCCGACGCTCAGGCCGCCGGCGTCCGAGGCGCCGCGGTTGGCCGCCTCCATCGCGCCCGGCCCGCCACCGGTGATCACCGCGTAGCCGGCCTCCGCCAGCGCCCGGCCGATCGCCACGCCGGCCGCGTACTCGGGGGAGTCGACCGACGTCCGGGCGGAGCCGAAGACGCTGATCGCGGCCGGGAGTTCGGCCAGCGCGCCGAAGCCCTCGACGAACTCCGAGGTGATCCGCAGCACCCGCCACGGGTCGGTGTGCAGCCAGTCCGTCGGGCCGGTGGTGTCCAGCAGGCGCTGGTCCGTCGTGCTGGTGCCGACCTGGTCCCGGCGCACCAGCACCGGGCCCTTCTGCTTCTCGGGCCACGCCTTCTTCGGGCGCGGCTCGCCCACCTGCTCGGGTCCGTGTCCGTAGTGCTTTTCGTCTCCAGTGCCTGTCATGACGAAACCCTACGCCCGCCGATGCCCGTTTTCAGGCAACGGTGAAAGGTCGGTTGGGCAACCGGAAGGTGGCGTTCGACCACCGCCCGGGCGGTCCGGGCGGGTGCGGGCCACCCGGACCGCCCGGGGCGGCTCAGCCGGTCAGCCAGGCGCGCAGCCGCTCCTCGGTCTCGGCGATGGCGCTGAGCGAGCAGTGCTCGTCCCGCTTGTGCGCCATGTTCGGGTCGCCGGGGCCGTAGTTGACCGCGGGAATGCCGAACGCGCTGAACCGGGCGACGTCGGTCCAGCCGAACTTGGCCCGGGCGACGCCGCCGGTGGCGGCCAGGAAGGCCCGGGCGGCGGGCTGGTCGAGCCCGGGGAGTGCGCCGGGGGCGGAGTCGGTGACGGTCACCTCGAAGCCGTCGAAGACCTCGCGCAGGTGCTTCTCGGCGTCCGCCTCGCTGCGGTCCGGCGCGAAGCGGAAGTTGACCGTCACCACGCACTCGTCGGGGATGACGTTGCCGGCCACGCCGCCGTCGATCCGGACGGCGTTGAGGCCCTCGCGGTACTCCAGGCCGTCGATCTCGACCCGGCGCGGCCGGTACGCGGCGAGCCGGCCGAGCACCTCGGCGGCGTGGTGGATGGCGTTGTCGCCGAGCCAGCCGCGGGCCGCGTGGGCGCGCACGCCGGTCAGCCGGATCTGCACCCGCATGGTGCCCTGGCAGCCGCCCTCCACGGCGGCGCCGCTGGGCTCCATCAGCACGGCGAAGTCGGCGGCCAGCCAGTCCGGGTGCTCGGCGGCGAGGTGGCCGAGGCCGTTGCGGTGGGCCTCCACCTCCTCGCAGTCGTAGAAGACGTAGGTGAGGTCGCGGTTGGGCTCGGCCAGGGTGGCGGCCAGCCGGAGCTGGACGGCCACACCGGACTTCATGTCGGAGGTGCCGCACCCGTAGAGCAGGTCGCCCTCGACGTAGGACGGCACGTTGTCGGCGATCGGCACGGTGTCCAGGTGGCCGGCGAGCAGCACGCGCTCGGCGCGGCCCAGGCCGGTGCGGGCGACGACGTTGTTGCCGTGCCGGTCCACGGTCAGGTGCGGGTGGGCCCGCAGCGCCGCCTCCACGGCGTCGGCGAGCGCCTGCTCGTCGCCGCTGACCGACGGGAAGTCGACGAGCCGGGCGGTCAGCGCACCGCCGTCGAGAGTGAGGTCCAGGGGCGTCTCAGAGCTGCTCATGGTCCTTCAGCCTAGGGCCTGTCTTCAAACTCCCGTCGTTCGCCCGGAGGGCGGGCGGTGCGGCGTTGGGGTGCGTGCATCGCAAGGCGGAGGAGGGAGCCACTGCGGTGGGGGCACCTCCCGGCCGAAGGCTGGGGGCCATTGGCGACTGACGACAACGCGGCGAGGTGCGTACGTGCCCTGGGGGTACCTCCCGGCCGAAGGCTGGGGGAGCGCCGCACCGCAGGCGGGGGTTTGAAGACAGGCCCTGGGTCCCGGGCCGCCGGCCGTCCCGTGCCGCGGACCGCAACCGGTGGCGCCGCACATCCGTCCGAGTGGGTACGGTGTCCGATCAGGAGCAGGTGGAAAGGGGCGGCGGTGGCCAGGAAGAGGAGCGGCGGGCAGGGCGGCGACGCGGCGCCCCGGCGTCGGCGGCGCAGGCCGTTGCGTGCGGTGCTGATCGTCCTGCTGGCGCTCGTGGTGGTCGCGGTGGGCCTGTACTGGCTGCGCGACCAGAAGCTGACCCCCGAGGGCTGCGCCGTGAAGACCCCGTCGGGCGAGGGCACGCTGGAGATCCCGCAGGCGGCCAACGCCGCGACGATCGCCGCCGTGGCGCACTCGCGCGGCCTGCCGGACCGGGCGGTGACCATCTCGCTGGCGACGGCGATGCAGGAGTCCAAGATCCGCAACCTGTCGGGCGGCGACCGGGACTCGGTCGGCCTGTTCCAGCAGCGTCCCTCGCAGGGCTGGGGCACCGTCGAGCAGATCATGGACCCGGTCTACGCGACCAACAAGTTCCTCGACGGCCTGGTCAAGGTCCCCGGCTACACCCGGCTGCCGCTGACCGACGCGGCCCAGCAGGTGCAGAAGAGCGGCTACCCGCAGGCGTACGCCAAGCACGAGACCAAGGCGACGCTGCTCGCCTCGGCGCTGACCGGCCGCGAGGCGGGCGCGCTGAACTGCGTGGTGCACGACTTCGCCGCGCCCGAGGAGGAGACCGACGACGCCGCCGCGGCCGCCACCGGCGCCGCCGCGCCCTCGGCCGCCCCGGCCCCCCGGCCGGACCGGGTGCAGGTGCTGAGCGACCGGGTACGTCGCGAGTTCGGCCGGACAGTGACGCCGGCGGCCGGCTACACCTCGACCGTCAAGGGCGCCGAGAACGCCGTCTCGCTGACCCCGGACCCGGCGGCCAGCACCGATGCCGGTCCGGACGCCGAGCGGCAGAACGGCTGGGCGGTGGCGCACTGGGCGGTGACGCAGGCCCAGCAGCTGGGCATCGAGACGATCGCCTACGACGGGAAGATCTGGCGCAAGTCCAAGTCCGAGGACGGCTGGAAGCCGCAGCCGACCGGCACCTCGACCAAGCTGGTGCTGGTCTCGCTCGCGGCGCCCGGAAAGTCCTGAGGAAGGGCCTGCGCAGGCCTCCCGCGGGCCTGCGGGGGGCGCTCCCTAGGCGGCCGTGTGCCGGACCGCCACCCGGCCGTCCGGCGGGCTGACGCACTGGTGTCCGGGTTGCCGCCGAAGGAGTGATTCCGGTCAACCCCGGTGGACGGTGCGGCAGGCGCCGGAGGCCGGCCGCAGAATCGTCACTCCCCTTGGCCCGTCCCGCCTTCGCGGCTCCGGACGGACCGGCCGGAGCCCTCCGGCACCGGGCCTACGATCCGATCGTCGGTAAGACCGTTTCCTTGCACCGGCCGAAACCTTCTGGCTTCTCAAGCGGTAAGAACGTCGTCCGCCCGGCGGACAGGACGGACCCAAGACCCTTTCGAGGAGCCCCATGTCTCACTCCCTCACGCGCCGGATCGCCCAGGCCGCGCTGCTCGTGGCGGCCGGCGCGACCCCGCTCGTCGCGGTCGGCACCGCGTCCGCCGCCGACGCGCTGCTGCCCAAGTCCGACCTGGCCGCGCCGCTGGGCCAGCTCACCAACACCGACGCGGGATCCACCCTGCAGCACACCACCCACGAGCTGGGCCAGGCCGCCGGGGACACCGGCGCCGCCACCGTCGCCGCGGGCGTACCGGCCACCGCCGACGCCACCGGCAACATCGTCGCCCACCAGCTGCCCGAGGCGAACGAGAAGGCCGGCTCGCTGACCGCCCCGGTCGACAAGACCGCCGCCACCACCGGCCAGCTCTCCTCCATCACCCCGAAGGTCGCCGCCGCCCTGGCCGGCAAGGTCGGCGAGGCCGTGACCGGCGGCAGCGGCGCGACCGGCCGCAGCGCGGGTGCCGGCGCCAACCCGGTCGGCGGGCTCTCGCAGACCGCCGGCCTGACCCAGGGCCTGCCGGGCGCCGGCGCGCTCACCGGCGCCGTCCCCGGTGCCGACGCCGTGACCTCCGCGCTCCCGCTGGGCGCCCTGGGCCGCGCGCTGCCGGCCGAGGTCCCCGGCGCGGACGTGCTCGGCCTGGCCGAGCACGGCTCGGCCAACCGCCTCGGCGGCGCCGACCTCGGCCCGAACTCCCCGCTGGCCGGCCTCGGCCCGATCACCGGCCTGCTCGGCGGGCTCGGCGGCGGCGGCCTCGGCGGCCTGCCGATCGGCTGATCCGGCTCCGCCCGGCGCGCCCCGCACAGCACTGAAGGGGGCCGGTGTCCCGTCCTGGACACCGGCCCCCTTCGCCGTGCGCGGGCTGCGCCGGTCAGCCGCGCAGCCGCTCCACGGCCGCCGCGACCCGCTCGTCGGTCGCGGTGAACGCGACCCGGACGAACCGCTCGCCGGCCGGCCCGTAGAAGTCGCCGGGCGCCACCAGGATGCCCAGCCCGGCCAGTTCGGCCACCGTCTCCCAGCACGGCCGGTCCTGGGTCGCCCACAGGTACAGGCTCGCCTCCGAGTGCTCCACCCGGAAGCCGTACGCCTCCAGCGCCGCACGCAGCGCCGAACGCCGGGCGGCGTAGCGCCCGCGCTGCTCGGCCACGTGCGCGTCGTCCGCGAGCGCGGCGACGACCGCCGCCTGGACGGGGGCCGGGACGATCATCCCGCCGTGCTTGCGCACCCCCAGCAGTTCCTTGACCACCACCGGGTCGCCCGCCACGAAGGAGGCGCGGTAGCCGGCCAGGTTGGAGCGCTTGGAGAGCGAGTGGACGGCCAGCAGACCCTCGTGGTCGCCTCCGCAGACGTCCGGGTGCAGGACGGAGACCGGGTCGGCCTCCCAGCCCAGTTCCAGGTAGCACTCGTCGCTGACCAGCAGCACCCGGTGCTCCCGGGCCCACTCGACCGTGCGGCGCAGCTCGTCCTTGCCGAGCACCCGCCCGGTCGGGTTGGACGGCGAGTTGACCCAGAGCAGGCGGACCCTCGACCCGTCCAGCTCGTCCACCGAGTCGTACTCGACCGGCTCCGCGCCGCAGAGCCGCGCGCCCACCTCGTAGGTCGGGTAGGCCAGCCGCGGGTAGGCCACCTGGTCACCGGGGCCGAGGCCGAGCTGGGTCGGCAGCCAGGCCACCAGCTCCTTGGAGCCGACCGTGGGCAGGACGGCCTGCGGGCCGATCTCGGCGCCGACCCGGCGGCGCAGCCACCCGGCGATCGCCTCGCGCAGCTCCAGCGGGCCCCAGACGGTCGGGTAGCCGGGCGTGTCGGTGGCCGCGGCCAGCGCCTTCTGGATCACCTCGGGAACCGGGTCGACCGGGGTGCCCACCGAGAAGTCGCAGAGCCCGCCGGGGTGGGCCAGCGCGGTCTTCTTGTACGGCTCCAGCTTGTCCCAGGGGAAGACCGGCAGGAGATCGGAAACGCGGCGCGCCGCCCCCGGGTGGCCCGGGAACGGCGCGAGCGTGCTGTTCTTGGTACTCACAGCTCAGTTGCCACCGATCGTTCAGTGCTCGTCGGTGTTCTGCGGAGGCAGGGCGGCGATGAACGGGTGGTCCCGCTCGATCAGCCCGAGCTTCGAGGCACCACCGGGCGAACCGAGGTCGTCGAAGAACTCGACGTTCGCCTTGTAGTAGTCCTTCCACTCCTCCGGAGTGTCGTCCTCGTAGAAGATCGCCTCGACCGGGCAGACCGGCTCGCAAGCGCCGCAGTCGACACACTCATCCGGGTGGATGTAGAGCGATCGCTCGCCCTCGTAGATGCAGTCAACCGGGCACTCTTCGATGCAGGCCTTGTCCTTGACGTCGACACAAGGCTGCGCGATGACGTAGGTCACGCTGTCGTTCCTCCTCGGAAGGGCTCGGCGGCCCATTCTGTTTGCTCGCGTGCGCGGGTGAGCGCGGCGTCGTCGATGCCCGCCCCTAGTATCGCGGGTCGGAGACCGCAAATGCACAGGAGGTGCCCAGATGGCGGCTGGCGGACCGGTCCAGAACCGTCCGGAGGTCCGGATAGATCGCTCTGACGTGGGACTACGAGTGTCAGTTCGGCGTGTCGCGGAGTTCGTGGACGACAGGCCGGTGTTCCGCGATGTGATCGGTGTGCTCACATCCTGGGACGATCTTGAGCTGACCGTCGTCCCCCGGAGCGGTGATCCGGTCACCTTCGCGGAGAAGCTGCTGGTCGCGGGCAAGGTGGTGCCGCTCTTCCCGGCCCGCCGTGCGACGCCGCCCGTCGCCTCGGCGGAGGAGCTCCAGCGGATCGCGGCGCTCGGGTGGCCCGCCGTCGAGCAGGAGCCGCTCGGCGAGTGGACGCTTCGGGCCTCCGCCGGCTTCACCCGGCGGGCCAACTCCGTCCAGGCGCTCGGCGACCCCGGCCTGCCGCCGGCCGAGGCGCTCGCGGCGGTACGGCAGTGGTACGCGGCGCGCGGGCTGCCGGCCTGGGTGGAGGTCAGCACGCCCGGCTCGCCGGAGGACCTGCGCGGCGAGCTGGACCGGCTGGGGGCGGCGTACTCGCCCACGCTGGTGCGGGTCGCGGCACTCGCGCCGCTCGCCCGGCTCGGCTCCGGCCACCACCGCGTGCGGCTCGCCCGGACGGCCGGCGCCGAGTGGATGTCGCTGTACCGGCGGGTGACCGACGACCCGGCGGTGGAGGAGGCGGCGCGGCGGGTGATCCACGGCGGCCCGTCGGTCTGGTTCGCCACCGTGCCGGGCGCGCCGGGACAGCCGCCGCTGGCCATCGGACGCTGCGTCATCGACGGTCCGTGGGCCTGCTTCGGCGCGATCGAGGTCGCCCCGTACGCCCGCCGCGCCGGGCTGGCCACCACGCTGATGGCGGTGCTCGCCGCCCGGGCCGCCGAGGAGGGCGCGACCGGGGCCTACCTCCAGGTCGAGGCGGAGAACGATGGTGCGATCGCGCTCTATGACGGACTTGGCTTCACGACCAGTCACACTTACCACTACGCGCGCCTGCCCCAGGGGTAGCGCGCACGTACCGCCACGCCCGTCCGTCCGATCCACCGGCCCCGGCCGGCGGTTCCACCCCCGGTTCCGCCCGCCGGTGCCACCCGTCAGTCCCGCCTGTCTGTCCGCCCGCATGAAAGCCGTCGCAGCCACCGTGACCGAGCAGAGCAGAGCACGCTTCCGGACCGAGGCCCGGGCCGAGCACCCCGATCCGGTGCTGCTCTGCCTGCTCGCGGCCGCCGAGCACAGCCCCGTCCTGGACCCGGACGACCCCCGGGACCCGCCCACCCTGGAGGCCCTGCTGGCCGCCTGCGAGGCGGCGCTGGAGCGGCACGCCGCCGCCGTCCGGCTCGCCGTCGCCGAGCGGGCCCCGGCCGGGCCGGAGGAGACGGCCGCGCTGCTGGCCGCCGTGCTCGGCGGGCGGGAGCGGTTCCACGGGCGGCAGTCCGACTACCGGCGGCTGGAGTCCTCGCTGCTGCCGGACGTCCTGCGGCGCCGGCGCGGGCTGCCGATCATGCTCGCGCTGGTCTGGACGGCGGTCGGCCGGCGGGCCGGGGTGCCGGTGCACGGGATCGCGCTGCCGGGCCACTTCATCGTCGCGGTCGGCAGCCCGGGCGGCGGTGACGACTACGTCCTGGCCGACCCGTTCCACGGCGGGCGGCTGCTCGACCTGGAGGACGCGGCCGGCCTGGTCCGGGCCGCCGGCCACCCGTTCTCGCCCGAACTGCTCACCCCGGCCCAGCCGCTGGACACCGTGCACCGGGTCCTCGGCAACATCCGGGTCTGGGCCGCCGAGCGCCCCGAGCACGCCCGCACCCAGCTCTGGGCCACCGAACTCGCCCTGCTGCTGCCCCGGCACCCGGCCCAGCTCCGACTGGAGCGCGCGGAGCTGCTGGTGCGGACCGGCGACTTCCTCGGCGGCTCGGCCGAGATGGACGCCTACGCGGAGATCCTGGACACCTTCGACCCGGACACGGCGGCGAAGGTCCGCCAGGAGGCGCGGGCGGCCCGGCACCGGCTCAACTGAGCGCCGCCGGGCCGGGCAGGGGGGCCGTGCGACCGCGGGCCCTACAGCCAGCCCTTCTCGCGGGCGATCCGGACCGCCTCGGTGCGGTTACGGGCCTCGGTCTTCTGGATCGCCATCGAGAGGTAGTTGCGCACCGTCCCCTCGGACAGGTGCAGCCGGCGGGCGATGTCGGCGTTCACCGCCCCGTCCGCCGCGGCCGCCAGGACGTCGCGCTCGCGGGCCGTCAGCGGGTTCGCCCCCTCCGCGAGCGCGGCGGCGGCCAGCACCGGGTCGATCACCCGCTCACCGCGCAGCACCCGGCGGATCGCCTCCGCCAGCTCGGCCGCCGGGGCGTCCTTCACCAGGAAGGCGTCCGCACCCGACTCCATCGCCCGCCGCAGGTAACCGGGACGGCCGAAGGTGGTCGCGATCACGATCTTGGTCTGCGGCCGGCGCCTGCGCAGCTCCGCCGCGGCCTCGATCCCGGTCATGCCGGGCATCTCGATGTCCAGCACCGCGACCTGCACGTCCTGGGCGACCGCCGCCTCCACCACCTCGTCGCCGCGTCCCACCTGGGCCACCACGTCGATGTCCCCCTCCAGCCCGAGCAGCGCGGCCAGCGCCTCCCGGACCATCCCCTGATCCTCCGCCAGCAGCACGCGGACGGACGGGGCACCGTCGCTTCGCATCTCACTCATGCGGTCGACCCTAGGGCCACCGGCAGCGGGAATCACCTGTTGAGTCTCCCCCGGGGGGAGACGCCAGAGTGGTCCGCATGGACGACGACGTGCGGTACTCGATCGGTGACCTCGCCCGGCGGACCGGCCTGACGGTCAAGAGCATCCGCTTCTACGCCGACGAGGGCCTCGTCCCGCCCACCGGCCGGACCTCGGCCGGTTACCGCCGCTTCGACGTCCACGCCCTGGCCCGGCTCGACCTGGTCCGGACGCTGCGCGAGCTCGGGCTGGACCTGGCCACGATCCGGCGGGTACTGGACCGGGAGGCGCCGCTGCACGACGTCGCCGCCGCCCACGCGGACGCGCTGGACGTTCAGATCCGCGCCCTCCGGCTGCGGCGCGCGGTGCTCCGCGCGGTCGCCCGACGTGGTTCCACCCCTGAGGAGACAAGACTCATGCACAAGCTCGCCCAGCTCTCGGACGCCGAACGCCGGCGCCTCGTCCACGACTTCGTCGAGGACGTGTTCGGCGGCCTGGACGCCAACCCCGAATTCGTCGCCATGATGCGCTCGGCGATGCCCGAGCTCCCGGACGAACCCGGCGCCGAACAGGTGGAGGCCTGGGTCGAGCTGGGCGAGCTCGTCCAGGACGGGGAGTTCCGCGCCTCGGTGCGGCGGATGGCCGAACACCAGGCCGCCGAGCGGGCGGCGGGCGACACCACCGGCCTGCACCACGCCCTCACCGCGGCGGTCCGCGAACGGGTCGGCGCCGCGCTCGCGTCCGGCGTCCCGCCCCGCGCCCCGGCGGCCGACGCGGTGGTGGACGGGCTCACCGCCCGGTACGCCGCCACCTTCGGCCGCCCGGACGACGCGGAGCTGCGCCGCTGGCTGCTGCGGCGACTAGAAGCCGCGGACGACCCGCGCGCGGAACGGTACTGGCGGCTGCTGTCGGTGATCAACGGCTGGCCGGTCCCGGAGAGCCTGACCGAGGTGTCGGCCTGGTTCACCGAGGCCCTGCGGGCCCGGGTCGCGCCGTAGCCGGTCGCGGGGCCCGGGGGCGGCGGGGCCCCGCCGGGCCTCAGCGGCGGCGCAGGCGGGCCGTCAGCACCGACAGCTCCTCCACCCGCAGCAGCCGGCCGAGCAGCAGGAACACCGCGCCCAGCACCAGGCCGCCCAGCGCGAGACCCGCCCAGGCCCGGTCGACCGCGTGCGCCGCCGCCCAGGCGGCCGCCGCGGCCGGCAGGGCCGCCGCGAGCAGCCTGGTGTGCGTCGCCAGGACCCGCCGGGCGTCCAGCCCGCCGAGCCGGCGCCGCAGGAGCAGCGCCGCACCGGCCACCGCCAGCAGGAAGGACCCGCCGTAGCAGGCGGCCATCCCGGTCACCGCCCAGCGCGGCGGCAGGCAGTGGTAGCAGAGCAGCGACCCGGCGGCCGACGCCGCGACCGGCAGGAGGTTCAGCAGGAATGGCGTCCGACTGTCCCGCAACGCGTAGAAGACCCGGGTGAGGGCGTACGCCGCCGAGTAGAGCACCAGCCCGGGCGCGAAGGCCGTCAGCATCCACCCGATGGCCCGCACATCCGCCTCCCCGGCCCGTCCGTGTCCGAACGCGATCGCCGCCAACTGTGGCGCCAGTACGGCGAGTCCGCAAGCGGCCGGCACGGTCACCACGGCCACGGTCCGCACCGCCCGGGAGGCGAGCCCGCGCACCACCGACACCTCTCCCCCGGCCGCCGCCACGCTCATGCCCGGCAGTGCGGCCGTCACCAGGGACACCGTCATCACGCCGTGCGGCACGATCCAGAGCAGGTAGGCGCTGCTGTAGGCGGTGTAGCCGGCGCCGCCCGGCACGCCCGCGGCCGCGGCCTGCTCGCCGACCGCCGTGGAGAGCCGCGTCACGACCCAGTACCCCGCCTGGTCGGTCAGCACCAGCAGCAACGTCCAGCCGGCGGCGCGCAGCGGGTCGCCCAGGCCGGCTTCGCGCCAGTCCCAGCGCGGGCGCAGCCGGACGCCGGCGGCCCGCAGGCAGGGCAGCAGGGCGAGGCTCTGCACCACCACGCCGAGCGTGGTCCCGGCGCCCAGCAACGCCAGTTGCGCGTCGGTCGGCGCCCCGGTCCTCGGCAGCGACCAGAAGACCGCGATCACCACCAGGTTGTTGAGTACCGGCGCCCACGCCATCGGCGCGAAGCGCTGCCGCGCGTTGAGCACCTGGCCGAGCACGGTGAAGAGGCCGTAGAAGAAGACCTGCGGCAGGCAGAGGTAGGCGAGCAGCACCGTCCGGTCCAACTGGCCGCCGCCGTAGGAGGTGTAGGCGCGGACGATCCACGGCGCCGCCGGCACCACCACCGCCGCGATCACGGCCAGCGCCACCACGAGCAGTGTGACCAGCCGGTCGATGTGGGCCGCCCCGCCGTCCTCGGACTCCCGAGCCGCCCGCACCAGGTGCGGCACCAGGGCGGTGTTCAGCGCGCCGCCGATCAGCAGGACGAAGAGGATGTTGGGCACGGTGTTGGCCACGTTGTACCCGTCGGCCGACACCCCGGCGCCGAGGACGGCGACGACCAGCGCGGCACGGACGAACCCGGTGGCGCGCGACACGATCGTCCCGCCGGCCATCACCAGGCTCGCGGGCGGCCGGCGCCGCGGCCGGCGGTGACTGGAGCGCTCCATCGGCGACCTCCCCCGGGCCGAGGCACCAACTACCTTGTTCTCGCCAAGAGTTGTATTCAAACGACTCACCCCTGCCGCCGCGCCAGATAGCGCCGGAACGCCCGGTGCAGCGGCCGGTTCAGGGCCAGCTCCCACTCCCCCGAGCCCTCCACCACCCGGCCGCCGGTGCCGAGCTTCCAGCGCAGCAACCCGTAGTCGGAGCCGGCCCGGTCCAGCGAGGGCTGGACACCCCGCAGGTCGTACTCGTCGGCGCCCAGCCCGTGCGCGGCCTGGATCATCGCCCACTGCAGGGCGTTGGTGGGGCGGACCTCCCGCCCCCGCGAGGCCGAGCCGCCGGTCAGGTACCAGGCGCCGCGGCCGACCGTGACGAGGGTGTGCGCGGCCAGCACCTCACCCCGGTACCTGGCCAGGAACAACCGCATCCGGCCGGGCAGTTCGGCGTTCAGCTCGGCGAACTGCCGCCGGTAGTAGGCGAGTCCGCGCCCGAGGTCGAAGGCGCCCCGCCGCTCGGTCTCCTGCACCAGCGCGTAGAAGGACTCCAGGTCCTCGGCCGAGCCCTCCACGATCTCCACCCCGGCGCCGTGCGCCCGGCGCAGGTTGCGCCGCCACTGCGGGCTCAAGCCGTCCCGGACCGCGTCGAGTCCACGCCCGGCGAGCGGCAGCCGGAAGGTGAAGCGGGGCTGGGTGTCCCGCGCGGCCGGCTCCCAGCCGAGCACCCGCAGCCGCTCCCCGACCATCGCGCCGACCGGATCGACGGCGTCCGGCAGGACGTCCCGCAGGTGCGTGACCGCGCCGGCGCGGACCGCCGCCCGGATCGTCGCCGCCTCCCAGACCCGCAGGGCCGGCGGCGGCCCGATCCGCACCGTGAAGGCACCGCGCGAGCGCAGCGCGGCGGTCAGCGGCTCCAGCCACCGCCCGAGGTCCGGCGCGGCCCAGTCGATCACCGGTCCCTCGGGCAGGTACGCGAAGCACCGCCCGAGCCCCGGCAGGTCCCGGTACAGGACCAGCGCGGCGCCGACCGTCCGCCCCTCGGCGCCCGTCCAGGCCAGGCTCTCGGACCGCCAACCCTCCTTCACCCGGCCCCAGGACGGGCACTGCAGGAAGCTGACACCGCCGTGGGCGGCGGCCCAGGCGGCGTGCTCCGCCGCCGGTATCGACACCAGCCGCAACGGGCCGGTGTCCGCGCGGCCGGCGGCCACGGCCTCCGGGACGACGACGGTCATCGGCGAACCCCTCTCGCGTCGGGCGCCGGCCTGGAGCGCCGGCGGACGGCGAGAGCATGCGCCCACCCGCCTGAAGCGAGGCTGAGAAAGCTGAAGATCGCTTAAGCAACCATCCGGGCCCCGATGGCATCCTGATCCGCATGGAGATTCTGGTGGTGGAGGACGACCCCCAGGTGGCCGCAGCCGTCCGGCGCGGGCTGGAGGCGGAGGGCTACACCGTCGACCTCGCCCCGGACGGCCTCACCGGCCTCCGGCTGGCGCAGCGGCACGCGTACCGGGCGATCGTGCTCGACATCATGTTGCCCGGCCTCAACGGCTACAAGGTGTGCGAGGCGCTGCGCGAGGGCGGCAGCACCACGCCGATCCTGATGCTCACCGCCAAGGACGGCGAGTACGACGAGGCCGAGGGTCTGGACACCGGCGCGGACGACTACCTCACCAAGCCGTTCTCCTACCTGGTCTTCCTCGCCCGGCTGCGCGCCCTGCTGCGCCGCAGCGCCACCCCCGGCGCGCTGCTGCGGGTCGGCGGGCTCTGGATGGACCCGGCCGCCCGCCGCTGCGGCCGGGACAACGCCGAAATCACCCTCACCGAGCGCGAGTTCGCCGTACTGCGGTTCCTCGCCGAGCACCCGGGCGAGGTGCTGTCCAAGCGCCGGATCGTCGACGAGGTCTGGGACATCGCCTTCGACGGCGAGGAGTCCATCGTCGAGGTGTACATCAGCATGCTGCGCCGCAAGGTGGACACGCCGTTCGGCCTGCGCTCCATCACCACCGTGCGCGGCGCGGGCTACCGGCTGGAGCCGTGAGCGTGCTCGACCGGCTCTCCGTCCGGGTCCGCACCTCGCTCGCGGCCGGCCTCGCGGCGGCGCTGCTGCTCGGCGGCGGCGCCTGGTGGCTGCGCGACCACATGTACCGGGCGCAGTTCGCCGTCGCCGAGTCGGAGGCCCAGTACCAGGCGCGCGAGATCGGTCGCGGCCTCGGCCGGGGCCAACCGCCGGCCGCCGGCGACCTGGTGCCGTACGTCGCGCTCGACAAGGACGGCCAGGTGTTCGCCCTCGGCGGCCCGCTCACCACCCAGCACCTGACCGGTCCGCTGCCGCCGGCCCCCGAGCACGCCGCCGAGGACTGGGCGCCCCGGGAACAGCTGATCAGCGTCGGCCCGGCGAGCGCGGCCGCCGCCAACCGCTTCTCGGGGCGCACCTTCACCGCCATGGGCGCGTGGACCATGTACTTCCGGGTGTCCGACACCACCGGCCCCAGCACCCCGCCGCTCGGCCCGATCACCGTCTACGTGCCGGCCACGCCGTTCACCGCCGAGGCCGCCGTCCGCACCATCGACCCGGTGCTCCAGGCGGGCGTGCCGGCCGCCGCGCTGCTGGTCGCGCTGATCGCCTGGGTGGCGACCGGCCGCGCCCTGCGGCCGGTCGAGGCGATCCGCGCCGAGCTGGCCGCGATCGGCGAGCACCGGCTGGACCGCCGGGTGCCGGTGCCGAGGTCCGGCGACGAGATCGCCCGGATGGCGACCACCACCAACGCCACCCTGGACCGGCTGGAGCGCTCGGCCGTCCAGCAGCAGCGGTTCGTCGCGGACGCCTCGCACGAGCTGCGCAGCCCGATCGCGGCGCTGCGCACCAACCTGGAGGTGTCGCTGGCCCACCCCGAGCGCACCGACTGGCCGGCGGCCACCCAGGAGGCGTTGACCTCGGTCGAGCGCCTCCAGCACCTCACCGAGGACCTGTTGTTCCTGGCCCGCGGCGCCCACCCGGCCGCGACCGGGGCGGACGCCCCCGTCGATCTCGCCGCCGTCCTGGGCGAGCTCGCCGACCAGTACCGCCCGACCGTCGGCGGCCGGCTCGCCCTGCGGGTGGACGCGCCCGACCCGGTGCCGGTGCGCGGCAGCCGGATCCGGCTGCACCGGCTGGTCCGGAACCTGCTCGACAACGCCCGGCGGCACGCGGAGTCGGAGATCGTGCTGGTCGCCCGGGGGACGGCGCACGGCTGTGTGCTGGAGGTCCGCGACGACGGCCCGGGCGTACCGGTGGCGGACCGCGAGCGGATCTTCGAACCGTTCACCCGGCTCGACGAGGCGCGCAGCCGTGACGCGGGCGGCAGCGGCCTCGGCCTGGCGATCGC
Organism: Kitasatospora sp. NPDC058218; assembly: GCF_042882445.1. NCBI lineage: Bacteria > Bacillati > Actinomycetota > Actinomycetes > Kitasatosporales > Streptomycetaceae > Kitasatospora > Kitasatospora sp. NPDC058218. The sequence continues at coordinate 33,775 of NZ_JBHVWC010000020.1, forward strand.
GGCCGACATCGCGACCCGGCACGGCGGCACCCTGCGGGTCGCCCACTCCCCGCGCGGCGCCCGCTTCGTCCTGGAGCTCCCCGGCCTGCCGCCGGAGCGACCCCACCGGGAGGACCACGCCGGGCGGGACCGGACCTAGACGACCCCGCCGGGCCGGACGCCCGCGCCGGGCCGGACCGGGCTCAGACGACCGAGACCGTCCGCAGCGGCACCAGCGCGCGCAGCCGGAAGCCGCGGCCACGGTCGCCCGGCCCCGTCTCCAGTCGGCCGCCGACCAGCGCCAGCCGCTCCTCCAGGCCGGAAAGCCCGTTGCCCGGCGCGGACTTGCCGGGCCCGGCCCCGTTGTCGGCGATCTCCAGGACGGCATACCGCTCGCCGCCGCCCTCCCACGTCTCGTCCGCCCGCACCGTGCAGACCGTGGCCCCCTCGCCGTGCCGGACGATGTTGGTGACCGCCTCGCGCAGCGCCCAGGCCAGCGCGCCCGCCTCCTCGTTGGCCAGCCCCGGCCAGGCGTCCACCAGCTCCGGCGAGACCTCCAGGCTGACCTGCGCCGCCGCCAACGCCGTCCGGGCGGCGGCGAGTTCGACGGGCAGGGTGGGCCGGCGGAAGCCGGTCACCGCCTCCCGGACGTCGATCAGCGACTGCCGGGCCACCTTCTCGATGTCGGCGACCTGCGCCCGCGCAGCCTCGTCCTTGCCGCCGTCCATGAGCCGACCGGCGAGCTCGCCCTTCAGGGTGATCAGCGACAGCGAGTGCCCGAGCAGGTCGTGCAGGTCCCGGGCCATCCGCAGCCGCTCCTCCGAGGCGGCGAGGTGGGCGACCGCGGCCCGCGCCTCGCGCAGCTCCTTCATGGTCGCGACCAGCCGCTGCAGCCCGGTCATGGCGACGCCGGAGAGGAACGCGGTGAGCGCGATGGTGGGGATGTCGCCCCGGTCGGCATGGCTGAGCAGCCCGACCACGACGGTCAGCCCGGCCATCGCGCCGACCCCGGCGAGCGCGAAGCGCAGCGGCGCGATGATCCCGACGGCGACCGAGGCGTAGGTGAACAGCGTGAGCCACGCGGTGCCGAGCCCGAAGGAGGTGGCGATAGCGGTCACGATCATCGCCGCGACCACCAGCCGGCAGGCCAGCGGCCGCCGGTCCGCCGTCGAGCGGAGCACCACCAGGCCGATGTAGCAGCCGACGAAGGCCACCAGGGCGATCCAGCCCGCCAGCGTCGCCGACGGCGAGTGCCCGCCCTTGAGCAGGTCGCTCACCGGGTACAGCAGGTAGACCATCCAGAGCAGCATCCAGCTGACCTTGACCAGCAGCTGCCGCCGGTTCTCCACCGGGGCGCCGGGGACGTTCATGAACGACACGCGCCCCGTCCCCGCCGCCGGCTGCTCGTCGGGTCGGCGGGTGCGGGGCGTGTCGGGCATGGGGGCCATCATGCCTGCCGGGTGTCCCGCCGGTACAGCACGGCCGCGGCCGCGACGAAGACCACCAGGAACCCGGCCAGGCCGGCCACCGCGCCCAGGTCCAGCGCGTGCCCGGGCCGCGTGAAGGCGGCCAACTCGTTGTACAGGTAGACGGGGTCGAGCTGCGCGATCGTCCGCAGCGTGCCGGTCACCGGGAACCACGTCCCGCCGAACAGCGCCATCACCATGTAGGTGATCATCACGATGGTCTGCACCGAGTCCGGCGCCGCCGCGTAGCCGAGCGCCACCCCGAGCGCCGCGAAGACGAAGCTGCCCAGCCAGAGCGCGACGGCCAGGCCGATCCACTGCGCGGCGCCCAACCGCACGCCCTGGGTGGCACCGACGGCGAAGACCACCAGGATCGCGGGCAGCGTCGTGACGGCGCTCGCGGCGATCTTCGCGAGGGTGTACGCCCGGCCGGGCAGCGCCGTCAGCCGCAGCTGGCGCACCCAGCCGCTCGCGCGCTCCAGGGAGATCCGCTGCGCGCTGCCGGTGAGCACCGCGCCGACCGCACCGAAGGTGGCCATCGAGACCATGAAGTAGGTCTTCACCGGCAGGCCGCCGGCCAGTTCGTCGGTGCCGTAGGCGTGGATGAAGAAGAAGTACATCAGCGCCGGGTAGAGCACGGTGAAGAGCAGGTACCGCTTGTTGCGCAGGGTGCGCAGGATCTCCAGCCGGATCAGCGTGGTCATCGCGCGGCCTCCGTCGCGTACTCGGTGGTGTCGGCGGTGTCCTGCTCGCCGGTGATGGTCAGGAAGGCCTGCTCCAGGCCCAGGCCGGTGACCTCCAGGCCGCGCGGGTACAGGCCCGCCCGGTAGAGGCCGGCCACGCCCGCGTCGGCGTCCGCCGTCCGGATCCGGACCGTCCGCACCCCCGGCACCCGGGCGCTGACGTCCAGGGCCAGCACCCCCGACAGGCCGCGCAGCACCGACTCGTCGAACGGGCCGTCCGCGTCGTGCAGTTCGAAGGTGATCCGGCGGGCCCCGGCCTTCGCCTTGATCTCGGCGGAGGTGCCGTCGGCGATCAGCCGGCCCCGGTGCAGCACCAGGACGCGGTCGGCGATCGAGTCCGCCTCCTCCAGGTAGTGGGTGGCGAACAGCACCGTGCGCCCGGCGTCGGCCTGCGCCCGCATGCTCGCCCAGAACGACCGGCGCACGGAGACGTCCATGCCGGTGGTGGGCTCGTCCAGCACGATCAGGTCGTTGGCCCCGGCGATCGCCAGCGCGAAGCGCACCCGCTGCTCCTGGCCGCCGGAGAGCTTGTCGACCCGGCGCTCGGCCAGGTCGGTGATCCCGGCGTCGGCGAGCACCTCCCGCACCGCGCGGCCGCGCGGGTGGACGTCGCAGGCCAGCTCGACCAGCTCGCGGACCTTGACGTCGGCCATCAGCCCGCCGCTCTGGAGCATCGCGCCGACCCGGCCGGCCGCGATCGCGGCGCGCGGGGCACCGCCGAACAGCGTGACGCTGCCCCGGTCCGGTTCGCGCAGGCCGAGCAGCAGGTCCAGGCTGCTGGACTTGCCGGCGCCGTTCGGGCCGAGCAGGGCGACGGTCTCGCCCGGCCTCAGCACGAGGTCGAGGCCGTCCACGGCCCGCACCCGTCCGTAGCTCTTGCCGACGCCCCGGAAGGCGGCTACCTCCGTACCCATCGTCCCGGTCCTCTCCCCTGCTGGTGTCGTTCGCACCAGCTCAGAGTCCCGCGCCGGGCAGGGGCGGCGGCAGTGCCCGGCGTCGTGCCTTCGGCATGACGGATGTCATGCCGGCGGCCGGTACCCGGAGCACGGGTACCGGCCGCCGAAGCCGCAGGTCGGAGCACCTCTCGACATGATTGTCGGAGCCGTGGGCTACTTTCCTCCCCGAGGCCGGACAGGTCGCCCGCGTGCGGGCACACGCGGCCGAGGGGGAGCGGTGCGGGCACCTCGGCACCGCTCGTCCGCGGGCCCCCGGCGCCCTGACGGAGACCGGCTCCGCTCCCCCTCCTCCTCCGGCCTCAGATCCCGAGCGACTTCTTCACGAAGTCGACCTGGAGCAGCAGCAGGTTCTCCGCGACCTCCTCCTGCGGCGTCATGTGCGTCACGCCCGAGAGCGGCAGCACGGTGTGCGGCCGGCCGGCCGCGAGCAGCGCCGAGGAGAGCCGCAGGGTGTGCGCGGCCACCACGTTGTCGTCCGCCAGACCGTGAATGATCATCAGCGGCCGCTCCAGCCCGGCCGCGTGACCGGTCAGCGAGTTGGCCGCGTAGACCTCGGGCCGCTCGGCGGGGTCGCCCAGGTACCGCTCGGTGTAGTGGGTGTCGTACAGCTCCCACTCGGTCACCGGGGCGCCGGCCACGGCCGCGTGGAAGACGTCCGGGCGGCGCAGCACGGCGAGCGCCGCGAGGTAGCCGCCGTACGACCAGCCGCGGATGGCGACCCGGCCGAGGTCCAGCGGGAACTCCTCGGCGAGCGCCTGGACCGCGTCCACCTGGTCGTCCAGGGTGGCGCCGGCGAAGTCGAAGGCGATCGACTTCTCCCAGTCCGGCCCGCGCCCGGGGGTGCCGCGCCCGTCGGCGACGACCACCGCGAAGCCCTGGTCGGCGAACCACTGCGAGTTGAGGTGCGGGTTGTGCGCCTGGACGACGCGCTGCCCGTGCGGGCCGCCGTACGGGTCCATCAGGACGGGCAGCAGGCCGTCCCGCTCGCGGTCGTAGCCGGTGGGCAGGAAGACGGCGGCGGGGATGCGGCGCTCACCGGCGAACCGGAAGACCGGGCGCGCGGTGAGGACCGGGGTCTCGGCGTAGGACGCGACGGTGGCGACGACGTCGACCACCACGCCCTCCGGGAGGTCCCGGGCGACCTGGACCAGCGTGCCCGGCAGGTCGGGCTCCGCGGTGGCCCGCACGGTGACGCCGGCCGCGTGCACCGCCGTGGTGACCGAGGTGAACGGCCGGTCGTTCGCGGCCTCCCAGGAGAGCCGCTTGCCGTCGTGGCCGATCCGGCCGACCGCGATCCAGCCCGGCTCCGGGTCGGTCTCCTCCGCGCCGCCGGAGGCGGTGAAGAAGACCTCCTCGTCCGTCACCGCCAGCACCGAGCGCAGCAGCAGGTCGGCCCCGGTGACGGCCTGGTCGCCGATCACCAGCACCCGGGCGCCGCCCTCGCCCGCGCCGTCCGAGATCCGGACCAGCTTGCCGTCCGGCGTCCAGGCCGGGACGCCCTGGAAGAGCTCCAGCCAGGCGTCGTCGCGCTCCTCGACCAGCACCTCGGTGGCGCCGGTCGCGACGTCCACCCCGAGGATCCGCTGGCTGCGCTGGTCCCGGGCCTGGACGAGCAGCAGCGGCACGCCGCCGGTCGACCAGTGCACCCGGGCCAGGTAGGGGAAGGCCTCGTCGTCCCAGACGACCTCCGTCCGGCCGCCGTCCAGGCCGAACAGCCAGAGCCCGACCTCGGCGTTGGCGGTGCCGGCGGCGGGGTAGGCGACCTCGGCGGGCTCGGTGCCCGGGTTGGCCGGGTCGGCGATCCACCAGCGGCGCACCGGGGTGTCGTCGGCCCGCTCGACCAGCAGCCGGTCGCTCTGCGGCGACCACCAGAAGCCGCGGTCGCGGCTCATCTCCTCCTGGGCGATGAACTCGGCCTGGCCCCACGTCACCCCCGGGCCGTCGGGCTGCGCGAGCGCCCGGTCGCCACTGCCGTCGGTGCGGGTCAGCCGCAGCTCGCCGGCGGTGTTGGCGTACGCGACGTGGGAGCCGTCCGGGGCGAGGCGCGGATCGACCACCGGGCCCTCGACGGGCAGCTCGGCCGTTCCGCCGGTGGCCAGGTCGGCCGTGAAGAGCCGGCCGGACAGGGCGAAGGCGGCCAGCGCGCCGGCGCCGTCCAGGGAGTAGCCGACGATGCCGGCCGAGCCCTCGCGGCTGCGCTCGCGGCGGGCCTTCTCGGCCGGGGAGAGGTCCTCCTCGCCGCCGCCGAGCAGGGTGACCGGATCGGCGGCGATCCGCTCCTCGCCGGTGGCGGTGTCGAGGGTCCAGAGGCGGTTGGCCCGGTCGCTGCCCGCGGGGGCCTCCCCGGTCGAGGGGAGGGAGCGCAGGAAGACGACCCGGGAGCCGTCGGATGCGACGGAGAAGGACCGGGGGGCGCCGACGGTGTAGCGCAGGGTGCGCGCGTACTGCCGCGGGAAGGTGTCCGCAGGGGTGTGGGAGGTCATGGCACCAGACCCTATGACGTTCCCGCGCCACCACCCGGTGGATTGTGATCACTCGTTCGGAGCATCGTCCGCGAGGACGCCCGGAGGGGGTCCACACCCCTTCCGACCGGCTCATGCGCCCCATTTGTGCCACCATGCCCCGGCGCGTGCAGACTCACTGAACGTAATGCGCCCCTCACTCATCGGGTATGACTGGTTCAACGAGTGATCGCCAGGCCCCGTCCCGGGCCCCGGTCGCCCGACCGCAAGTCCCGCACGGTCCCGACCGCCACCCTCCCCGAGGGGGTGGCGCACCCGAGAAGGGGTGTGAGCCGACATGGCTTTGTCCATCTCCGCAGCCATGCTGATGCTGGTCATCGTGGTGGTGCTGATCCGCCGCTCCGGTCTGAAGCTCGCGCACGCGATCATCTGCGCGCTGCTCGGCTTCTACCTGGCGTCCAGCTCCATCGCGCCGTCGATCAGCCAGGTCACCAGCAACCTCGCCGGAATGATCAATGGCCTGAAGCTCTGACCCCTCGCGGGCGGTCGTTAGGCTTCCCCCCATGACCGCGACTACCGGCCGCCGCCTGCTCCTGGTGCACGCCCACCCCGACGACGAGTCGATCGGCAACGGCGCCACGATGGCCAGGTACGCCGCCGAGGGCGCCCTGGTCACCCTGGTGACGTGCACCCTCGGCGAGGGCGGCGAGGTGATCCCGCCGGAGCTGGCCCACCTGACGGCGGATCGGGACGACACCCTCGGCCCCCACCGGATCGGCGAGCTGACCGACGCCATGCGCGCGGTCGGCGTCGCCGATTTCCGCTTCCTCGGCGGCCCCGGCCGCTACCGGGACTCCGGGATGATGGGCGTCCCCGACAACGACGTGCCCGGCTGCTTCTGGCAGGCGGACGTGGACGAGGCGGCCGACCACCTGGTCGCGGTGGTCCGCGAGGTGCGGCCGCAGGTCCTGGTCACCTACGACGAGGACGGCGGCTACGGGCACCCGGACCACATCCAGGCCCACCGGGTGACGATGCGCGCCCACGAGCTGGCCGCCGACCCCGCGCACCGGCCCGACCTGGGCCCGGCCTGGCGGATCGCCAAGGTGTACTGGAACCGGATGCCCCGTTCGGTGATCGAGCGGGGGCTGGCCGAGACCGCCGCCAAGGCGCCCTCACCCGGGGTCGCACAACCCTGCGACGTCCCCGGCGTGGTGGACGACGCCGTGATCACCACCGTGCTGGACGGCGCCGCGTACGCCGACCGCAAGGCGGCCGCGATGGCCGCGCACGCGACTCAGATCACCGTGCACGGCGACTGGTTCACGCTCTCCAACGACCTCGGCCAGCCGCTGGTCGTCACCGAGTACTACCAGCTGGTACGCGGCCAGGCCGGACCGCGGCTGCCGGAGGACGACCTCTTCGCCGGCCTGGACAGCACCTTCGAGGAGAGTGCCCGATGACCGAGCCCGCCACCCAGCAGGCCCGCCGCCGCTCGATCCCGGCGACCGTCCTCGGCACCCGAGCCGAGCGGCTGGCCGAGCCGCAGCCCCCGCGGATCGGGCGGATCGCGGCCTATGTCCTGTTCTTCCTGCTGGGCATCGCGGTGTCGGTCTGCGGAGCATTTGTGCAGGCCTTGTGGCCGCCCGTGGGAGTCCTGCTGGCACTCGCCGCCACCGGCGCCACCTTCTACGCGGGCCTGCGGGTGACCGGCACCCGGCTCGGCGCGGCACTGCCGGCGGCGGGCTGGTTCCTGGCGCTGCTGCTGGTGATGGTCCCCCGCCCCGAGGGCGACAATGTGCTCTGGACCAATGCCACGTCGCTCGCCTGGCTGTTCGTCGGCTCCGTCCTGGGCGTGATCTGCGCCACCCTGCCGACCCGGAGCAGCTGGTTCCCCGGGGTGCCCGGCCCACCGCGCTGACCGCCCGGGCGGGCCGCGTACGGTACCGCGTACGACGCGCAGTCAGGACCACGCGGTCGTACTCTCATACCGGAGGAACCGGACGTATCAGGTTCTATCCGAACCGGTTCACCGGTCAGTTCTTCCCAGTATGGTGGTGCCGCAGAACGCCGTACCCGACCGCCGCCCCGCCAGGCCCGGCGACCACGAACCGCGGTCGCGCCGCACGGCCCGCCCGCGAACCCGGAGCAGAGCAGCATTGAGCAGCCGCGAATCTGAGAACGCCCACCCGACGCCTCGGCGGACGGGTCCGGACGCCTACCCGTCGGGCACCCCGCCCTACGGCACACCGGGCTTCCCCGGCGGCGACCGCGCGGGTGCCGGTGCCGCCCCGGGCTCCGCGTCTGGTGGCGAGGACGAAGCCCCGAAGACCGAGACCACGCTGACCACGCGGGTCCGCATCAACATCCCGGGCTCGCGCCCGATCCCGCCCGTGGTGGTCCGCAGCACCGTCAAGAACGAGGACGGCCAGGGCGAGGAGAACCCGCCGGCCGCCCCCGAGCCGGCCGGGCCCCGGCACCGCTCCGCGGCGTCCGCCTCCCCCGTGCTCGGGGTGATGGACGGCGGCGCGAGAACGGCCACCCCGCCGAACCTGCCGCCGGAGTGGGAGATCCCGCCCGCCACCTCCGAGTCGGAGTCCACCGGTGCGTGGTTCCGGCCGCGCCAGAAGAAGGGCTCGGCCGCGGAGTCCGCCCCCGCCGCCGTCCCGGCCGGCGCCCCGGGCGCACCCGCCGACCCGTTCGCCCCGGCCCCCGCGCCGAACGCCGGCGCCGAGGCCCGCCCGAACGGCGCCCGGCCCAAGGCCGCCCGCCCCGCCCAGGCCGCGGGCCCGGGGGCGACCCGCCCGAACGGCCGCCCGGTGCCGGCGCAGGCCGCCGCACCGCGCCCGACCGGCGCGCCCGCCTCCCCGTTCGGCACCGGCGTCGGAGCGGACGCCCCGGCGGACGAGGCCGGCGTCTACGAGGACGCCCCGGACCCGTTCGGCACGGGCCCCGGCGCGAACCCGTTCGCCCCCGGCGCCGGCCGGCCGCAGCCGCAGGGTCCGGGCCACCCCGTGGGCGGCCCGGCCGACACGGCGAACCCGGAGGACACCTCGGTCGACGGCTTCGCGCCGATCCGCTCGGACACCCCGCCGCCCGCCGCCATATCCGGCCTGCCCAACGGCGCCGCGGCCCAGCACGGCCTGCCGCCGAACGGCGCCCCGCAGAACGGCCGCTCGCAGAACGGCCTGTTCGCCTCGGCCCCGGCCGGCGCCGACCCGTTCGCCGCCCAGCGCACCCCGACCGGCGCGGAGCCGTACGGCACCACCGCCCCGGGCGGCCTCTTCCCCGGCGCCCCCGGCCGCCAGGGCGAGCCGACGGCCCCGCTCGACCCGCACGCCGGCTGGCAGGAGGGGCCCGGCAGCGCCGCCCCCGGCCGGCCGTACCCCGGCCCCGGCGGCCCCGAGGCCGAGGCCCCGGCCGGCCCGGTGCCGGCTCCGGCGCCCGCCCCGAAGCAGGCCGCGCCCGCCGAGCCGAAGGCCCCCAAGGCCGCCACCGGCAAGGCCAAGCGCGGCGGCGCCGGCAAGAAGCTCGTCAAGCTCGGCGTCTACGGCGTCGCCGCGGTGCTCTTCCTCGGTGCCGCCGCGTACGGCACCGGCCTGATGCTGAACCAGTCCGACATCCCCAAGGGCACCGTGGTGCTCGGCACGGACATCGGCGGCAGCAACCGCGACCAGGCGATCCACCAGCTCGACGAGTCGGTCGGCAAGGCCGGCCAGCAGCCGGTCAAGCTGAAGATCGGCGACCAGGCGCTGGACCTCGACCCGACCGTCGCCGGGCTGAGCTTCGACACCACGGCCACCGTGGACCGGCTCACCCAGCACTCGTACAGCCCGGTGGACGTGATCACCTCGCTGAAGGGCGACGAGAAGGCCGTGCCGCCGGAGGTCAAGGTGGACCGGGCCAAGCTCAAGGTCGCCCTGGAGGCGCTGGCCACCGGTTCGGGGCAGGGCCTCCAGGAGGGCTACGTCAGGTTCGGCGACTCCGGCGAGCCCGTCGTGGTGCCCGGCAAGGCCGGCCAGGCGGTCGACGCCGCGTCCGCCGTCGACCAGGTCGAGCAGGCCTACCGCGACCGCGCCGCGGGCAAGGGCGAGCAGCCCGTCGCCCTCACCGTGACGGCCGCCCAGCCCAAGGTCTCCCCGCAGGCCCTGCAGGCCGCCGCGGACAGCCTCGGCAAGTCCGCGGTCAACGGCAAGATCCACATCGTGGCCGGCGCCAAGACCTGGGACTTCGGCCCGAAGACCGCGCCCAAGACGCTCACCCTGGTGCCCGACGCCGCCGGCAAGATCGTGCCCAAGTGGGACCTCGAAGCGCTGAACGGCCAGCTGGGCAGCGTGTTCGACAAGGTGAAGGTCAAGAAGAACGGCCAGACCGCCGCGATCACCCCGCAGGACGTCGCCGACGCCATCACCTCGGTGCTGGACAAGACCGGCGACAAGGACCGCACCTTCAAGTTCACCGTCGCCTGAGCGGCTTCACCCGTCGCCTGAGGGCGTTCACCCGCCGCCCGGGCGCACCCACCGGCGCCGGGCGCACCGCAGGGTGACCGAACGACCGGGGGCGGGGCCCGGATCGGGGCCCGCCCCTCGACAACCCACTCCCCCGGTCAGCAAGATGTGACGCCGTACCACCCGTCACATCCCTCACCTCCGCACCGGGAGAAGCATCATGGGCCGCCTCACCCCCCACCGCACGGCCCTGCTCGCCGGCCTCACCGCCGTCTCGCTCTCGCTGACCCTCTGCGCCTGCGGCTCCGGTACGGGCGGCGCCCGGACGCTCCCCACCCCGCTCGAAACACCCAAGCTCACCGCGGTCGACATCAACCCGCACGACCGCGCCGAGCTGCGCCAGGGCGGCGCCCTGCGGGTCGCGGTCGCGCAGTACTCCACCCAGTGGTCGCCGATCCACACCGACGGCAGCGAGTCCTCCACGGTCACCGTCACCAAGCCGCTGCTGCCGACCTTCTTCCGCTCCGACGCCGCCGGCACCCAGAGCATCAACCCGGCCTACCTCCAGGACGCCCGCTCCGAGTTCAGGGACGGCCACCAGGTCGTCACCTGGACGCTCAACCCGAAGGCGAAGTGGTCCGACGGAACGCCGCTCACCTGGCGCGACATCGAGGCCAACTGGCTTGCGCTGAACGGGAAGGACCCGGCCTTCAAGGCCTCCAGCAGCACCGGCTTCGAGCTGGTCGCCTCGGTCGAGAAGGGCAAGGACGAGTTCCAGGCCGTGATGACCTTCGAGCGGCCGTTCTCCGAGTGGCAGTCGATGTTCAACGGCGCCGCCAACGCCCCGCTGCTGCCCGCGAGCCGGATCGCCACGCCGGAGCTGTTCAACACCTCCTACCTGGACGCGATACCGGTCACCGCGGGCCCGTTCAAGGTGGAGAAGCTGGACCGGGCGGCGCAGACCGTCACCCTGGTCGCCGACCCCGCCTGGTGGGGCGAGAAGCCGCTGCTGGACCGGATCGTGTTCCGCGCCATGGTGCCCAACACGATGGCCGCCGCCTTCGCCAAGGGCGAGATCGACTTCTTCAACAACGGCCCGGACGTGGCCGGTTACCAGCTCGTCAGGAGCACCAAGGGCGCCGCCGTGCGCCGCGCCGGCGGGCCCGACTTCCGCCAGTTCACGCTGAACAGCAGGAGCCCCGTGCTGACCGACCCGGCCGTCCGGCAGGCCCTGTTCCAGGCGATCAACCGGGACGCCATCACCCGCGCCGACCTCAGCGGTCTGGACTGGCCCACCGTCACCCTCAACAACCACCTGCTGGTGGCCAACCAGAACGCCTACCGGGACAACTCCCTCGGCCTCAGCCGCTACGACCCGGCCGACGCCGTCCGCAAGCTGGACGCGGCCGGCTGGAAGCTCGACGGCGACGTCCGCCAGAAGGACGGCCGGGAGCTGAACCTGCGGATGGTCATCCCGGCCGGCGTCACCCAGGCCCAGACCGAGGCCGCGGTCACCACCCGGATGCTCAAGGACGTCGGGGTCAAGGTCACCACCGTGACCGCCGCCGCCAACGAGTTCTTCGACAAGTACGTCAACCGGCACGACTTCGACATCGCCGCCTACTCGCTGCTCGGCACACCCTTCCCGGCCAGCGGCAACCGGGCCAACTTCGTCCAGAACGGCGGCACCAACCACTCCCAGGCCGGCAGCGCGGCCGCCGACGCCGCCCTCGACCGGGCCGCCGCCGCGACCGACACGGCCACCGCCTTCGAGGCCATCAACCAGGCCGACGGCGAGTTGTGGAAGGTGGCCGGGGTGCTGCCGCTCTACCAGCGCCCGCAGCTGTACGGCGCCCGCGCCGACCTGGCCAACATCGGTGCCCAGGGCCTCTCCGACATCGTCTGGGAGAACGTCGCCTTCCAGAAGTGACCGACCCGGCAGGGCCGTTGTGACGCGCCGGGCCCCGGGGTCGCGTCGGCCCCGGGGCCCGGCCCGCCGCGCGGTCAGCCCGCGCCGATCACGTCCCGGACCTCGGCGAAGTGGCAGGCCGACTCGTGGGCGGCCGGACCGCTCAGCGTGCTGGGCACCGCCAGCAGCGGGACCTCGGTGGAGCAGCGCTCCTGCGCCTTCCAGCAGCGGGTGCGGAACCGGCAGCCGGACGGCGGATTCGCCGGCGACGGCAGGTCGCCGCTGAGCAGGATGCGTTCGCGGTGCTCCCGGCCGGTCGGGTCCGGCACCGGCACCGCGGAGAGCAGCGCCTGGGTGTACGGGTGGGTCGGGTGGGAGTAGATCTCGTCCTCCGTCCCGATCTCGACCATCTTGCCGAGGTACATCACGCCGACGCGGTCGGAGATGTGCCGGACGATCGAGAGGTCGTGCGCGATGAACATGTACGACAGCTCGAAGTCGCTCTGCAGCTGCTCCAACAGGTTGATCACCTGCGCCTGGACGGAGACGTCCAGGGCGGAGACCGGCTCGTCGCAGATGATCAGCTCCGGCTTGAGCGCCAGCCCCCGGGCGATGCCGATGCGCTGGCGCTGGCCGCCGGAGAACTGGTGCGGGTACCGGTTGATGTACTCCGGGTTCAGGCCGACCACGTCCAGCAGGTCCTGGACGGCCTTGCGCCGGTCGCCCTTGGGAGCCACCTCGGGGTGGATCTCGAAGGGCTCGCCGATGATGTCGCCGACCGTCATGCGCGGGTTGAGCGAGGTGTACGGGTCCTGGAACACCATCTGGATGTTGCGGCGCACCGCCTTCAACCCCGCGCCGGTGAGCCGGGTGATGTCCTCGCCCTTGAACAGCACCTGGCCGGAGGTGGCCCGCTCCAGGTTCATCAGCACCTTGGCCAGCGTGGACTTGCCGCAGCCGGACTCGCCGACGATCCCCAGCGTCTCCCCCCTGCGCAGGTCGAAGGAGATGCCGTCGACCGCCTTCACGGCGCCGACCTGCTTCTTGAAGACGATCCCCTGGGTCAGCGGGTAGTACTTGACCAGGTCCCTGACCGCCAGGATGGGCTCAGCCATGGAGGGTCTCCTTCCAGAAGTGGCAGGCGCTGCGGCGGCCCGGCAGGTCGGCCCCGTCGGCGGCCAGCACCGGTACCAGCTGCGGGGGTTCGCTGCGGCAGCGGTCCGCCGCCCGGTCGCAGCGCGGGTTGAACGCGCAGCCCTCGGGGATCCGCAGCAGGCTCGGCGGCAGGCCCTGGATGGCGTAGAGGTTCTGGCCCTTCTGGTCCAGCCGGGGGATGGAGCGGAGCAGGCCCTTGGTGTACGGGTGCGCCGGCCGCGCGTACAGCTCGTGCACGGGGGCGGTCTCCACGATCCGGCCCGCGTACATCACGGCGATCTTGTCCGCGACGTCGGCGACCACGCCGAGGTCGTGGGTGATCAGGATCAGGCCCATGTTGAACTCGGCCTGCAACTCCGCCAGCAGGTCCATCACCTGGGCCTGGACGGTCACGTCCAGCGCGGTGGTGGGCTCGTCCGCGATGATCAGGTCCGGCTCCAGCGCCAGCGCCATGGCGATCATGATGCGCTGGCGCATGCCGCCGGAGAACTGGTGCGGGTAGTCGCCCACGCGCTGCCTGGCGGCGGGGATGCGCACCCGCTCCATCAGCTCGATGGCCTTCTCCTTGGCCACCTTGCGGGACGCCCCCTGGTGCACCCGGAACATCTCGCCGAGCTGGTAGCCCACGCTCAGCACCGGGTTCAGCGAGGAGAGCGCGTCCTGGAAGATCATCGCGATCTTCCGGCCGCGCACCGCCCGCCGTGCCTTGGGGCTCATGGTGAGCAGGTCCTCGCCCCGGAACCGGATCGAGCCGGCGGTGATCTTGCCGGGCGGCATGTCCAGGATGCCCATGATCGCCTGCGCGGTCACCGACTTGCCCGAACCGGACTCCCCCAGCACCGCCAGGGTCTCCCCGGCCGACACCGAGTAGCTCACACCGTTGACGGCCTTGGCCACGCCGTCCCGGGTGTGGAACTCGATGTGCAGGTCGTCGACCTCCAGCAGCGGCGTCCCGGGCACCAGGTTCTCCCGGCCGGCGCCGATCAACTCGACCGTGTCCCGGCGCGGGGCGCCGTCCTTCGACTGCTTCGACAGCCTTGTCGCGTCACTCATCGTCCGCGGCCCTCCTCAGCGCAGCTTCGGGTCGAGGGCGTCGCGCACCGCGTCGCCGAGCATGATGAACGCCAGCACGGTGATGCTCAGCACGGCGGCCGGGAAGAGCAGCACATGGGGCGCGGTCAGGAAGCGGGACTGCGCGTCGCTGATCATCAGACCCCAGGAGATCGCCGGGGACTGGATGCCGATGCCGAGGTACGAGAGCGCGGCCTCGGCACCGATGTAGACGCCCAGGTTGATGGTCGAGACCACGATCACCGGGGCGACCGCGTTCGGCAGGATGTGCCGGGAGACGATCCGCCCGGTGCCGGCGCCGAGCGCCTTGGCCGCGACCACGTAGTCGTTGTGCTTGTTGGCGAGCACCGCCGAACGCATCAACCGGTAGATCTGCGGCCAGCCGAGGACGGCCATCACCGCGGAGACCGTCCAGGCGTTGCCCTTGCCCCAGGTGGACATGATCAGCATGCCGCCGAGCAGCAGCGGGATGGCGAAGAAGATCTCGGTCATCCGGGAGAGCAGGCTGTCCCAGAGCCCGCCGGTCCAGCCGGCCCAGAGGCCCAGCGCACCGCCGACGGCGACCACCAGCGAGGTGGTCAGGATGCCCACGATGATCGAGTTGCGGGCGCCCCAGACGGTGCGGGTGTAGATGTCGCAGCCCTGGACGTCGAAGCCGAACCAGTGGTCGGCGCTGGGCCGCTTCAGCGAGTCGGACAGGTTGCAGAAGCCCGCCGAGGTCGGGTCCCCCTCGGTGAACAGGTGCGGGGCGACGGCGAGCGCCACCATGAACAGCGCCAGGAACCCGCCGATCAGGAACAGCGGGTTGCGCCGCAGGTCGTACCAGGCGTCGGTCCAGAGGCTGGCCACCCGCTCGCCGCCGGCCTTGCCGCCCTTGGTGGGCGTCGCGGCCTCGGCGCCCGGCCCGCTCCCGGCCGACCCCGAGCCGGGCTGTCCGGGGATCGCCACTTTCGCGTTCTCGCTCTTCGTCGGCTCACTCATAGCGGATCCTCGGGTCCAGGACGGCGTACAGCAGGTCGACCACCAGGTTGGCGAACAGGTAGACGAGCACCAGGGCGCTCACGATGCCCACCACGATGGTGCGTTCCCGCAGGTAGACGGACTGGAAGAGCTGGTGTCCGACCCCGGGGATGTTGAAGATGCCCTCGGTGATGACCGCGCCGCCCATCAGCCCGCCGAGGTCCATGCCCAGGAAGGTGATGATCGGGATCAGCGCGTTGCGCAGCCCGTGCCGGACGACCACCCGCAGCGGGCCCAGCCCCTTGGCGACCGCCGTCCGGACGTAGTCCGCCCGCATCACCTCGATCAGGCTGGTCCGGGTGAGCCGGGCGATGTACGCCAGCGAGGTGGAGGCGAGGACGTAGGCCGGCAGCAGGTAGGACCGGAAGCCGGCGTCCTCGTTGAACGACACCGGGAAGAAGTCGATGCCGTAGTCGGTGTTGAGCTTCACCCCGATGAGCAGTTGCAGCACGAAGCCGATCACGAAGACCGGGATCGAGATGACCATCAGGGTCGAGATCAGCACCACGTTGTCGATGAACCTGCCGCGCCGCAGGGCGGCGACCACACCTGCGGTGACACCCACCACCATCTCGATGACCAGCGCGGTCACCGCCAGGTTGATGGTGTACGGGAACGCCGTCTTCATGACGTCCACGACCTGGTTGCCGCGGTAGTCCTCCCCGAAGTCGCCCTTGAACAGGCCGACCAGGTAGTCCCAGTACTGGATGAAGAACGGGTCGTCCAGGTGGTAGCGGTCCCGCAGGACCGCGACGACGGCGGGGTCCTGCCGCTTCTCACCGGCCAGTGCCGTGATGGGGTCGCCAGGCAGCAGGAAGACCAGTGCGTAGATCAGGAACGTCGCGCCGAGGATCACAGGTATGGCCTGGATGATCCGGCGGACCACATAGCGGCCCATGCGGCCTCCTCGTGGTTCGGGGCACGCCTGTGCCGGGCGGCACGGGGGTTTCCCGCACCGCCCGTCAGCTCGTGCCGGTCAGCTGGGACGCGGTCAGGCCAGCTCTACGTCGGCGAGGTCGATGCGGTTCTGGGCATCGATGACGACGTTCTTCACGGCCTTGGTGTAGGCACCGGAGGTCATGTACGTGTAGACCGGGATGTACGGCAGTTCCTTGATCAGGATGTCGTCGGCCTGCTGGTAGAGCTTGATGCCCTCGGTGTCGCTCGTCGCGCTGTCGGCCTTGGCCAGCAGGGCCTCGAAGTCCTCGTTGACGTAGCCGCCGTAGTTGGAGCCGTTGTCGATCGCGATCTTGGAGAAGATCGGCCGCAGGTAGTTCTCGATCGACGGGTAGTCCATCTGCCAGGCCATCCGGAAGGCGCCGGAGTACTTGTGGTCGCCCAGCGCGGTGAGGATCGCGCCGAACTTCTCGAACGGCTTGAAGGTGACCTCGACGCCGAGGTTGTTCTTCAGCTGGTTGCCGACGGCCTCGATCCACTCCTTGTGGCCGCCGTCGGCGTTGTAGCCGATCTCCAGCGTGTTGCCGGGCAGGCCGCCGGCCTGGGTGAAGAGCTCCTTGGCCTTCTTCGGGTCGTACTTGGCGACATCGCCCATGGCGCCCTTGCGGTACCCGGGAATGATCGGGCTGATGAAGTCGTCGGCCGGGACGCGGGTGCCCGAGAAGATGGTCTTGGTGATCGTTTCCCGGTCGATCGCCATCGAGATCGCCTTGCGGATCTCCGGCTTCGCGAACGCCGGATTGGTCGAGATCGGGAATCCGAGGTAACCGACCCCGGATTCCGGCTTGTAGATGTAGCGGTCACCGAACTCCTGGGCGACGCTCGACATCGCCGAGACCGGGAGCTTGTTGGTGATCTGGATGTTGCCCGCGCGCAGGTCGTTGTACGCGGTCTCCAGCTTGTCGTAAATCTTGAAGGTGACGGAATCCAGCTTGGCCTTTCCGTCGGCCGCCGGGAAGTTCTCGTACCGCTTCACCTTGATCTGCTTGTTGTGCTCCCACTTCCCGTCCATCTGGAACGGGCCGTTTCCGATCGGCGCTTCCTCGAAGGCCTTCGGGTCGGCGAAGAACGCCTTCGGCAGCGGGAAGAACGCGGTGTAGCCGAGCATGGTCTTGAACTGGGAGAACGGCGCCTTGAGCGTCACCGTGAAGGTCTTGTCGTCGACGACCTTGAGGCCCTTGAGCTTGTCCGTGGCGGGCTTCTTGTCCTTGCCCGGGGCCAGCTCGTCGGAGCCGAGGATCTTGTCGAAGAACGGCAGGCCCTCGTTCGCGTTGTCCTGGTTCGCCCCGAAGTTCCAGGCGTCGACGAAGTTCTGCGCGACGACCTTCTCGCCGTTGTGGAAGGTGTAGCCGTCCTTGAGCTTGATCGTCCAGGTGGTCGCGTCGGGACTCTCGATCGACTCCGCGGCCCGGAGCTTGGGCGAGTTGTCCTTGTTGTCGTAGTCGATCAGGCCGACGAAGAGCGCCGAGAGGACCGAGGCACCCTCGGACTCGGCCGTGTTCTGCGGCACCAGGCCGTGCTGCGGCTCACCCGACTCGATGCTGATCGAGCCGCCCTTCTTGCCGGACCCGCCGCTCGCCTGGTCCGAGGACTTCTTGTCACTGCCGGTGCTGCACGCGGAGATCGCAAGCGCGGTGCAGGCCGCCAGCGCGGTCCAACGCATCGTCTTGGTGAGCCTCATTCAACTGCTCCTCGATTTAGGGGCTTACGAACGAACGGCGCCCCGCCAGTCGGTGTGCCGGGCATGGCGAGGGTCGACATCTCAGGGCCGATCCGCACAGTTGGCGAGGTGACCACTGATACGCGCAGAGCAACTATCGATCACCCGACCCCTCCGGCGGAATCCGCGTCACATCTCTTTTCAATTACATGCTCAGACCAAGTCGTGACAATGCTCGCCAAATTCCTGCATATCGCACTTGGAATGCCGTGTTCCGGTTTCCGAATACCGAACAATAAACTCCGGTATTCGATGCTTTACGGAGCGTAATGATCATTTTCGGGCCGGGAATTCCGGCGTTTCCGCAGGACAACGCAAGGGCGCGCCCTCCGGATGGAGGACGCGCCCTCGGTGCGGGGTCGGGACTACTGTGTCAACTGGATTCCGGTGCCGGCGCCGGGACGTCCTGGCCGGCCGCTCCGTCTCCCGGGCCCCCGCGCTCCGCCGCGAAGTGGCAGGCCGAGTCGTGCCGGGCGAGCCCGTCCAGCCAGGCGGGAGCGGCCAGCAGCGGCACCTCCACCGCGCACCGCTCCTGAGCCTTCCAGCAGCGGGTGCGGAACCGGCAGCCGGACGGCGGATTCGCCGGCGAGGGCACGTCCCCGGTGAGCACGATCCGGTCCCGCGACTCGCGCGCCGTCGGGTCCGGCACCGGCACCGCGGAGAGCAGCGCCTGGGTGTACGGGTGCGTCGCGTGGTCGTAGATCTCCAGGTCGGAGCCGATCTCGACCATCCTGCCGAGGTACATCACGCCGACCCGGTCGGAGATGTGCCGCACGATCGAGAGGTCGTGCGCGATGAACATGTACGAGAGGTTGAACTCGCCCTGCAGCTGCTCCAGCAGGTTGATCACCTGCGCCTGGACGGAGACGTCCAGGGCGGAGACCGGCTCGTCGCAGATGATGATCTCGGGCTTGAGCGCGAGGCCGCGGGCGATGCCGATGCGCTGGCGCTGGCCGCCGGAGAACTGGTGCGGGTACCGGTTGATGTACTCCGGGTTCAGCCCGACCACGTCCAGCAGGTCCTGGACGGCCCTGCGCCGGTCCCCCTTCGGCGCCACCTCGGAGTGGATCTCGTACGGCTCGCCGATGATGTCGCCGACCGTCATCCGCGGGTTCAGCGAGGTGTACGGGTCCTGGAACACCATCTGGATGTTGCGGCGCACCGCCTTCAACCCCGCGCCGGAGAGCCGGGAGATCTCCTCCCCCTTGTAGCGCACCGACCCGCCGGTGGCCGGCTCCAGGTTCATCAGCACCTTGGCCAGCGTGGACTTGCCGCAGCCGGACTCCCCCACGATGCCGAGCGTCTCGCCCTGCATCAGGTCGAAGCTGACCCCGTCGACCGCCTTCACGGCGCCGACCTGCTTCTTGAAGACGACGCCCCTCGTCAGTGGGAAGTGCTTGATCAGATCCCGGACTTCGAGGATCGGCTCGCCGCGCGGCACCTCCTGCGCGAACGTCACCTCCTCCGGCACCGGCGGCCCGAGCGGGCTGGCCCCGTCAGCCATGGAGGGTCTCCTTCCAGAAGAAGCAGGCGCTGCCCCGCCCGGCCAGCTCGGCGCCGTCGTCCGCGGTGACCTGGAACAGCTTCGGCACCTCGGCCCGGCAGATGTCCTGGGCCCGCGGGCAGCGCGGGTTGAACGCGCAACCCGGCGGGATCCGCAGCAGGTTGGGCGGCAGCCCCTTGATCGCGTAGAGCTCCTGGCCCTTCTGGTCCAGCCGCGGGATCGAGTCCAGGAGGCCCCGGGTGTAGGGGTGGGCCGGCCGCGCGTACAGCTCGTGCACCGGGGCGGTCTCGACGATCCGGCCCGCGTACATCACCGCGATCTTGTCGGCCACGTCGGCGACCACGCCGAGGTCGTGGGTGATCAGGATCAGGCCCATGTGGAACTCGGCCTGCAGCTCCGCCAGCAGGTCCATCACCTGGGCCTGGACGGTCACGTCCAGCGCGGTGGTCGGCTCGTCCGCGATGATCAGGTCCGGCTCCAGCGCCAGCGCCATGGCGATCATGATGCGCTGGCGCATGCCGCCGGAGAACTGGTGCGGATAGTCGTTGACCCGGTCCTTCGCCGCCGGGATGCGCACCCGGTCCATCAGCTCGACGGCCTTGGCCTTGGCCTCCTTGCGCGACGTCCCGTGGTGGGCCCGGAACATCTCGCCGAGCTGGAACCCCACGCTCAGCACCGGGTTGAGCGAGGAGAGCGCGTCCTGGAAGATCATCGCGATCTTCTGGCCCCGGATCCTGCGCCGCTCCTCCTTGCCCATCTTCAGCATGTCCTGGCCCCGGAAGCGGATCTCCCCCTGGGGGATGCGGGCCGGCGGCATGTCCAGGATGCCCATGATCGCCTGCGCGGTCACCGACTTGCCCGAACCGGACTCCCCCAGCACCGCCAGGGTCTCCCCGGCGCGGACGCTGTAGTTGACCCCGTTGACCGCCCTCGCCACGCCGTCCCGGGTGACGAACTCCACGTGCAGGTCCCGGACGTCCAGCAGCGGCCCCTCGTAGGGCGCCTCCCGCTCCGGCTTGCCGGTGTCGACAGCTGTGGTCACGATGAGTCCCCTCGCTCAGCGAAGCTTCGGGTCGAGGGCGTCGCGCACCGCGTCACCCAGCATGATGAAGGCCAGCACGGTGATCGAGAGTGCCGCGGCCGGGAAGAACAGCACGTACGGGGCCGTCCGGATGACCTTCTGGGCGGAGGCGATGTCGATGCCCCAGGAGATGGTCGGATCCTGCAGGCCGATGCCGAGGAAGCTCAGGGTGGCCTCGGTCGCGATGTAGCCGCCCAGCGCGATGGTGGCGACGACGATCACCGGGGCGAGCGCGTTCGGCAGGATGTGCCGGAACATCAACCGCCCGGTGCCCGCGCCGAGCGCGCGACCGGCCACCACGTAGTCGGACTGCTTGACGGTCAGCACGGCGCCGCGCATGACGCGCGCGATCTGCGTCCAGCCGAGCACCGCGAGGGCGATCACCACGCTCCACACCGTGCGGGCGGAGAAGGCGCCCAGCAGGACCAGTGCGCCGAGCAGCAGCGGGATGCCGAAGAAGATGTCGACGACGCGGGAGATCACGGCGTCCACCGCGCCGCCGAAGTACCCGGCGACCATGCCGGTCAGCCCGCCGAGCAGGGTGACCCCCAGGGTCACGAAGATGCCGACGGTGATCGACGCCCGCGCCCCGTAGATCACCCGGGCGTAGATGGACCGGCCCTGGCCGTCGTAGCCGAACCAGCCGGCGCCGAAGAAGTCCGTCCAGTCCGGGCGCTTGAGGAAGTCGTTGACCAGGTCGGCCTTGCGCGGATTGGCGTCGGTGAACGCCCAGGGGAAGATCGCCATCACGATCAGCAGCACGATCAGCAGCGCCGAGATCAGGAAGATCGGCCGGCGCCGGAGGTCCCGCCAGGCGTCGCCCCAGAGGCTGCGGGCCTCTTCCCGCTTGGCCGGGTCGCCCTCGACCAGGGTCTCCTGCTCGACCGCCATGCCCTGCTCGCCGGCGTAGTCGAGGTGGTCGACACCCGGTGCCGGATGCGGCTTGAACTCGCCCTCGTCATGCAGGTCAGGCATAGCGGATCCTCGGGTCCAGGACCGCGTAGAGCAGGTCGACGATCAGGGAGGCGACCAGGTAGACGATCACCAGGACGGTCACGATGCCGACCACGGTGGGGCCCTCCTTCTGGTTGATCGCCCGGTACAGCACGTTGCCGATGCCCTGGACGTTGAAGATGCCCTCGGTGACGATCGCACCGCCCATCAGCGCGCCGAGGTCGGTCCCGAGGAAGGTGACCACCGGGATCAGCGAATTGCGCAGCAGGTGACGGGTGATGACGGTCCGCCGGGGCAGGCCCTTGGCGACCGCGGTGCGCATGTAGTCCGCCCGCAGGTTCTCCCCGATCGACGTCCGGGTGAGCCGGGCGACGTACGCGAGGGAGAGTGAACCCAGCACGATCGCGGGCAGGATCAGCTGGGAGAGGTCCGTGGAGTCCTGCACGGTCGGGGTGACCCAGCCCAGGTTGGTCGCGAAGATCGTCTGGGCGATGTACGCGAGCACGAACACCGGGATCGAGATCACCACCAGGGTCAGGACCAGCACGAGCGTGTCCTGGACGCTGCCGCGCTTGAGGCCGGAGACCAGACCGAGCGTCAGCCCGACGACCAGCTCGAAGGCGAAGGCCATCAGCGCCAGCCGGATGGTGACCGGGAAGGCGTCCGCCATGATGTCGGTGACCGAGCGGCCGGTGAAACTCGTCCCGAAGTCACCCTGGAAGAGGTTCCCCATGTAGTGCAGGTACTGCTTCCAGAGCGGCTGGTCGAGGTAGTACTTGTGCTTCAGGTTGGCCACCACCGCCGGGTCGGCGGCCTTGTCCCCGAACAGCGCCGCGACCGGGTCGCCCGGCAGCGTGTAGACCATCAGGAAGATCAGGAATGTGGAGCCGAAGAACACCGGGATCATCTGCAGCACCCGCCGCAGCACATAACTTCCCATCCGAGCCTCCTTCCTAGGTGACTGGTCGGCCCGTGACCGGGGTGCGGAGGGCCGGTTGGGGGCGAGTGCCCGGGCCCCGCCCTCCGTGCGGGGAGGGCGGGGCCGGCGCGAGGGGCCGGCTCAGCCCTTGACCTCGACCTGGGTCCAGGCCGGGTTGCCGAAGGAGTCGAACGCGACGTTCTGGACGTTGCTGGAGTAGCCCGAGTTGGTGCGGTAGTACCAGAGCGGGATGGCCGGCATGTCGGTCGCCAGCACCGTCTCCGCCTGCTGGTAGCCGGTCACCGTGTCGCTCACGCTGGCGGCCCGGTCGGCCTGGTCGGCCAGCTGGTCGAACTGCGGGCTGCTGTAGCCGAAGTCGTTGGACGCCGCCCCGGTGCGGTAGACGTCGGCCATGAAGTTGGCGTTCAGCGGGTAGTCCTGCACCCAGCCGGTCCGGAAGGCGCCGTTGATCTGGTGCCCGGTGATCGCCGCGCGGGCGGTCTTGAAGTCGGGCTTCGGGTCACCCACGCAGTCCACGCCGGTGCTCTGCCGGATCGAGTTGCAGACCGCGTCGACCCACTCCTTGTGGCCGCCGTCCGCGTTGTAGGTGATCGTCAGCTTGTTGCCGGGGACGCCGCCGCCCTCGGTGATCAGCTGCTTGGCCTGGGTCGGGTTGAAGTTGCAGAAGTCCCCGCACTGGCCGGCCTTGTAGCCCTCGACGCCGTCGGCGACCCAGGCGGAGGCGGGCGCGCGCGAGCCCTGGAGGACCGTCTTGGTGATGGTCGGGCGGTCGATCGCCATCGACAGGCCCTGCCGGACCTTGGCCTTCTCCGGGCCGGCCCACTCCGGTTGGTAGAGCGTGAAGCCGATGTTCTGGATCGCGCCCTGCGGCGAGTCGATCGCCCGGTCCCCGAGGTCGGCCTTGTACGTGGCCAGCGCGGACGGCGGCACCTGGTCCATCACGTCGAGGTTGTTGGACTGCAGGTCCGCGTAGGCGGCCTCGGCCGTGTTGTACATCTTGAAGACGATGCCGCCGTTCTTCGGCTTGTCCACGCCCTGGTAGTTCGGGTAGGCCTTGGTCACCACCTGCTGGTTGTGGTCCCAGCTGACGAACTGGTAGGCGCCGTTGCCGACCGGCTTCTGCCCGTACCCGGCCGGGTCGTTGAAGAAGGCGGTGGGCAGCGGGGAGAAGGCGATGTAGCCCAGCTTGTACTCGAAGTACGAGACCTTGTTCCGCAGCTTGATGGTGAAGTGCGTGTCGTCCGTGACGGTCAGGCCGGACATCTTGGTCGTGGTCGGCTGGCCGCTGACCGGGTGGACGTCCTGGTAGCCCTCGATGTCGGAGAACCAGGAGCTGTTGATCTGGTTGTTGCTGGTGGTCGCGCCCCAGTTCCAGGCGTCGACGAAGTTCTGCGAGGTGACCGGGGTGCCGTCGTGGAACGTCCAGCCGCTCTTCAGGGTGACGTTGAAGGTCTGCGAGTCGCTGGTGTCGATCGAGTCCGCGACCTGCATCCGGATCTTGGCGTTGCTGGGGTCGTAGTCGACCAGCCCCTTGAAGAGGTTCTGCAGGATGCGACCGCCACCGGTCTCGTTCGCGTTCGCCGGTTGGAGCGGGTTCTGCGGCTCACTGCTCTGGTAGCTGAAGGTCTTGCTGCTGTCCGACGAACTGCTGCCTCCGCCGCTACTGCTGCACCCGCTGGCCACCAGGGCCACAGATGTCGCAGCGGCGAGGACCCATCGAGCACGGGCGGCTGCGGGCATGGAGGTCCCTCCTCAAGGTGTGTGTCGCATCACACCCCATGAGAAGCGCGACCGCTCGGCGGCGCGAGTCGGGTACCCCCGGATGGGTGCAGCGGGCCCCGACGGAAGTTGACGGAACGCCGGAAGGGCCCGCGGCTTCGAGCCGCGGGCCCTTCCGGGAAACGCCTCGGGATCAGACGGCGGCGGCCGTCTCCCGGACCTCGGCGAAGTGGCAGGCCGACTCGTGGGCGGCCGCGCCGCTCAGCGTGGTGGGCACCGCCAGCAGCGGGACCTCGGTGGAGCAGCGCTCCTCCGCCTTCCAGCAGCGGGTGCGGAACCGGCAGCCGGACGGCGGGTTGGCCGGCGAGGGGATGTCGCCGGTCAGGATGATCCGGTCGCGGGACTCGCGCGCGGTCGGGTCCGGCACCGGCACCGCGGAGAGCAGCGCCTGGGTGTACGGGTGCGTGGCGTTCTCGTAGATCGACTCGTCCGAGCCGATCTCGACCATCTTGCCCAGGTACATCACGCCGACGCGGTCGGAGATGTGCCGGACGATCGAGAGGTCGTGCGCGATGAACATGTACGACAGCTCGAAGTCGCTCTGCAGCTGCTCCAGCAGGTTGATCACCTGCGCCTGGACGGAGACGTCCAGGGCCGAGACCGGCTCGTCGCAGATGATGATCTCGGGCTTGAGCGCGAGGCCGCGGGCGATGCCGATGCGCTGGCGCTGGCCGCCGGAGAACTGGTGCGGGTACCGGTTGATGTACTCCGGGTTCAGGCCGACGACGTCCAGGAGGTCCTGGACGGCCTTGCGGCGGTCGCCCTTGGGAGCCACCTCGGGGTGGATCTCGAAGGGCTCGCCGATGATGTCGCCGACCGTCATGCGCGGGTTGAGCGAGGTGTACGGGTCCTGGAACACCATCTGGATGTTGCGGCGGACCGCCTTGAGGGCGGCGCCGGACAGCTTGGAGATGTCCTCGCCCTTGAACAGCACCTGGCCGGAGGTGGCCCGCTCCAGGTTCATCAGCACCTTGGCCAGCGTGGACTTGCCACAGCCGGACTCGCCGACGATGCCGAGCGTCTCGCCCTTCATCAGGTCGAAGGAGATGCCGTCGACCGCCTTGACCGCGCCGACCTGCTTCTTGAAGAGGATGCCCTGGGTCAGCGGGTAGTGCTTGACCAGGTCCTTGACCTCCAGGATGGGCTCAGCCATGGAGGGTCTCCTTCCAGAGGTGGCACGCGCTGCGGCGGCCGGTGAGCTCCGTGCCGTCCTTGTCGGTCACCTGGTGCAGCTTCGGGGTCTCCGAGCGGCACAGGTCGGTGGCGACGTCACAGCGGGGGTTGAACGCGCAGCCGGCCGGGACCTTCAGCAGGTTCGGGGGCAGGCCCTTGATCGCGTACAGCTCCTGGCCCTTCTGGTCCAGGCGCGGGATGGAGCGGAGCAGGCCCTTGGTGTACGGGTGCGCGGGGTTGGCGTACAGGTCGTGCACCGGGGCGGTCTCGACGATCCGGCCCGCGTACATCACGGCGATCTTGTCCGCGACGTCGGCGACCACGCCGAGGTCGTGGGTGATCAGGATCAGGCCCATGTTGTACTCGGCCTGCAGCTCCGCCAGCAGGTCCATCACCTGGGCCTGGACGGTGACGTCCAGGGCGGTGGTGGGCTCGTCGGCGATGATCAGGTCGGGCTCCATGGAGAGCGCCATGGCGATCATGATGCGCTGGCGCATGCCGCCGGAGAACTGGTGCGGGTAGTCGCCCACGCGCTGCTTGGCGGCGGGGATGCGCACGCGGTCCATCAGCTCGATGGCCTTGGCCCGGGCGTCCTTCTTGGACAGGCCCCGGTGCACCCGGAACATCTCGCCGAGCTGGGCACCGACGGTCATCACCGGGTTCAGCGAGGAGAGCGCGTCCTGGAAGATCATCGCGATCTTCTGGCCGCGGATCAGCCGGCGCTGCTCCTCCTTCATGGCGAGCATGTCCTCGCCGCGGAAGAGGATCTGCCCCTGGCTGATCTTGCCGGGCGGCATGTCCAGGATGCCCATGATGGTCTGGGCGGTCACCGACTTGCCGGAGCC
Source organism: Kitasatospora sp. NPDC058218 (assembly GCF_042882445.1). Lineage (NCBI taxonomy): Bacteria > Bacillati > Actinomycetota > Actinomycetes > Kitasatosporales > Streptomycetaceae > Kitasatospora > Kitasatospora sp. NPDC058218. The sequence continues at coordinate 59,937 of NZ_JBHVWC010000020.1, forward strand.
GGACTCGCCGAGCACCGCCAGGGTCTCACCGGCGGCGACGGAGTAGTTGACGCCGTTCACGGCCTTGGCCACGCCGTCCCGGGTGTGGAACTCCACGTGGAGGTCGCGGACCTCCAGCAGCGGGGTGCCAACCTCAAGGCGGCCGCTCTTGCTGTTCTTCTCGATCACGGTGGTCATCGGGTCGTCACCTCTTCTCTCAGCGGAGCTTCGGGTCGAGGGCGTCGCGCACCGCGTCGCCGAGCATGATGAACGCGAGCACCGTGACGCTCAGCACCGCGGACGGGAAGAGCAGCACGTGCGGGGCGTTCAGGAAGCGGGGCTGGGCGTCGCTGATCATCAGGCCCCAGGAGATCTCCGGGGACTGGACACCGATGCCCAGGTAGGACAGGGCCGCCTCGGCGCCGATGTACACGCCCAGGCTGATCGCGGAGATCACGATCACCGGTGCGATGGCGTTCGGCAGGATGTGGCGGAAGGTGATCCGGAAGCTGCCGGCGCCGAGCGCCTTGGCCGCCATCACGTAGTCGTTGTGCTTGTTGGAGATCACCGACGCGCGCATGATGCGGAAGATCTGCGGCCAGCCGAGGACCGCCATGACCAGCGAGACGGTGTAGGCGTTGCCCTTGCCGAGCATCGACATGATCAGCATGCCGCCGAGCAGCAGCGGGATCGAGAAGAAGATCTCGGTGAAGCGCGACAGGATCGAGTCGGTGATCCCGCCCTTCCAGCCGGCCAGCAGGCCGAGGAGCGAGCCGACCACGGTGACGATCAGCGTGGTCAGCACACCGACGATGATCGAGTTGCGGGCGCCCCACACCGTACGGGTGTAGACGTCGCAGCCCTGCACGTCGAAGCCGAACCAGTGCTCGGCGCTCGGGCGCTTCAGGGAGTCGGCCAGGTCGCAGGCGCCGTTCGCGGTCGGACTGCCGTCCGTGAACAGCTGCGGCACGGCCGCGATGACCAGCAGGAACAGCACCAGAGCGGCACCGATGATGAAGACCGGGTTGCGGCGCAGGTCGCGCAGCGCGTCCGTCCAGAGGCTGGCCACCCGCTCCGGCTTCTGCTTCTTCTCCGGGGCGGTCTTCGGGCTGTTGTCCTCGGACGGGGCCTCGCTGCCCACGGTGATGGTGTCACTCATAGCGGATCCTCGGGTCGAGCACGGCGTAGAGCAGGTCCACGAGCAGGGTGGTGATGAGGTAGATCATCACCAGCAGGGTGACCATGCCGACGATCACCGTGCCCTGCTTCTGGTACACGGACTGGGCGAGCAGGCCGCCGATGCCGTGCATGTTGAAGATCTTCTCGGTGATGACCGCGCCGCCCATCAGGCCGCCCAGGTCGGCACCGAGGAAGGTGACGATCGGGATCAGCGCGTTGCGCAGGGCGTGACGGCCGATCACCCGACGGCGCTTCAGACCCTTGGCGACCGCGGTGCGGACGTAGTCCGCGCGCATGGTCTCCATCAGGCTGGTGCGGGTCAGTCGGGCGACGTACGCGAGCGAGGTGGACGCCAGCACGAAGGCCGGCAGCAGGTACGCCCGCAGTCCGTCCTCCTCGTTGAAGGAGACCGGGAAGAAGTCGAAGCCGTAGTCGTTCTTGAGCTTCACACCGAGCACCAGCTGGAGCACGAAGCCGGTGACGAAGACCGGGATCGAGATCACGAACAGCGTGCTGATGAGGACGAGCTGGTCGATGAACTTGCCCTTGCGAAGGGCCGCCAGGACACCCGCCAGCACACCCATGACCGCTTCGATGATGAAGGCGACCAGGGCGAGGTTCAGGGTGTACGGGAACGCCTCACTGATCATTTCGGTCACGGAGCGACCGGTCAGGCTTTCACCGAGGTTCCCCTGGAAGACCCCCGAGATGTAGTTCCAGTACTGGAGCAGGAAGGGGTCGTTCAGGTGGTACTTCTGGCGGATCATGTCCGCCACGATCGGGTCGGCTCGCTTTTCGCCGGCCAGTGCCTGCACCGGGTCACCGGGCAGGTAGTGAACCAGCCCGTAGATCAGCAGCGTCGCACCGAGCAGGACAGGGATCGCCTGTATCAGTCGGCGGATGACATAGCGGCCCATCAGACCTCCATACTTTCGGACAAGGAAGGGAGGCGGGAGGAACCGGACTGTAGTCCGGTCCACCCGCCCCCGTTCGTCTGATTACCGGATCAGCCGGCGAGCTCGACCTGGGCCAGGTTCATGCGACCCTGGGCGTCGGTGTCGAAGTTCTTGATCTTCTTGGTGTAGGCCGCGGAGGACATGTAGGTGTACACCGGGATGTACGGCAGGTCCTGGACGAGGATGTCGTCGGCCTGCTGGTACAGCTTGATGGCCTCGTCGTCCGTCTTGGCCTGGTCGGCCTGGTCCAGCAGGGTCTCGAACTTGTCGTTGACGTAACCGCCGTAGTTCGAGCCGTTCTCGATCGCGACCTTGGAGAAGATCGGGCGCAGGTAGTCCTCGATCGACGGGTAGTCCATCGACCAGGCCATCCGGAAGGCGCCGGAGTACTGCTTGGCCTGCAGGTCGTCCAGGATCTTGCCGAACTTCTCGAACGGCTTGAAGGTGACCTCGACGCCCAGGTTCTTCTTCAGCTGGTTGCCGACGGCCTCGATCCACTCCTTGTGACCACCATCGGCGTTGTAGCCGAGCTCGATGGTGTTGCCGGGGATGCCACCGGCCTGGTCGTAGAGCGCCTTGGCCTTGGTCGGGTCGTACTTGGCCGCGTCGCCCATGGCGCCCTTGCGGTAACCCGGGATGAGCGGGTTGACGAAGTCGTCGGCCGGGACGCGGGTGCCCGAGAAGATGGTCTTGGTGATCGCCTCGCGGTCGATCGCCATCGAGATCGCCTTGCGGATCTCCGGCTTGCCGTACGCGGCCGGGTTGGTGGCGATCGGGAGGCCGATGTAACCGACGCCCGACTCCGGCTTGTAGATGTAGCGGTCGCCGAACTCGCTCTTGACGGTCGACATGGCCGAGATCGGCAGCTTGTCGGTGGCCTGGATGTTGTCGGCGCGCAGGTCGTTGTACGCGGTGTCCAGGTTGTCGTAGATCTTGAAGGTGACGCCCTGGAGCTTCGCCTTGCCGTCCGAGGCCGGGAAGTTCTCGTAGCGCTTGACCTTGATCTGCTTGTTGTGCTCCCAGCTGCCGTCCATCTCGAACGGGCCGTTGCCGATCGGCTTGTCGCCGAAGGCCTTCGGGTCGGCGTAGAACGCCTCCGGCAGCGGGTAGAACGGGTTGTACCCGAGCATCGTCTTGAACTGCGAGAACGGCGCCGACAGGGTGACGGTGAAGGTCTTGTCGTCGACGACCTTCAGGCCCTTGAGCTCCGTGGCGGTGGGCTTCTTGTCCTTGCCCGGAGCCAGCTCCTCGGAGCCCTCGATCTTCGCGTAGAAGGGCAGGCCCTCGGCGGCGTTGTCCTGGTTGGCGCCCCAGTTCCACGCCTTGACGAAGGACTTGGCGGTGACCTTCTCGCCGTTGTGGAAGGTGTAGCCGTCCTTCAGCTTGATCGTCCAGACCTTGCTGTCGGGGGACTCGATCGACTCGGCCACGCGCAGGTTCGGGGCGTTGGTCTTGAAGTCGTAGTCGACCAGGCCGGCGAAGAGGGCGTTCTCGACCTCGGTGCCCTCGGACTCCGCGGTGTTCTGCGGAACCAGACCGTGCTGCGGCTCACCGAGCTGGACGGCGATGCTGCCGCCACCGGAAGAGGCCTTGTCACTGCTCTTCGAGCTGGTGCTGCAAGCGGTCGCCGCGAGGGCGATAGCGGTCGCCGCGACGATCCACTTGGTCTGGGTTGCACCGCGCATGGGGGATGCCTCCTGAAATCGACTTTCCAACGAGGAGAGCACCACGGGCGACTGACGCCGCTTCCGTTGTGCCGTCCGCGCTCGTGGTTTCGGCGCGCACCCCTGCGCGTTAACCCTTGACCCGAGCCTGACTGCACCCACTATGTGTCACGTACGGACACGAATGTGACCACTGGCGATCTCAATTAGGTCACATGAACGGTCGGTAAGTTTCGAAAATCGGACATATAAGACATACTCAGACAGGCATTAAACGGACAGTCGTCATGAATGACGGACTGTCACGTTCGCTCAGCGGACACCTGACCGTGGTAAGCGCTATTCCGTTTATACGCGCGTCGACAACTTGGAGTAGTTGAAAACGATCGCCCCCCTCTCCAGTGGAAAGGGGGGCGAGCGATTCAGGCCAAAGGCCGTTTAAACCCGGGCGTCAGGCCTTCTTGGCGCGCGAAGCCGAACGGCCGCGCTCCTTCTGGTCCAGGACGACCTTGCGGATCCGCACGGTCTCCGGGGTCACCTCGATGCACTCGTCCTCGCGGCAGAACTCCAGCGACTGCTCCAGCGAGAGCTTGCGCGGCGGCACCAGGTTCTCGGTGGTGTCGGAGGAAGCGGCACGCATGTTGGTGAGCTTCTTCTCCTTGGTGATGTTGATGTCCATGTCGTCCTGGCGCGAGTTCTCGCCGACGATCATGCCCTCGTACACCTCGGTGGTGGGCTCGACGAAGAGCGTGCCGCGCTCCTGGATGCCCATCATCGCGAACGGCGTCACGACGCCCGCGCGGTCCGCCACGAGCGAACCGTTGTTGCGCATCCGCAGCTCGCCGAACCACGGCTCGTGGCCCTCGAAGATGCTGTGCGCGATGCCGGTGCCGCGGGTGTCGGTCAGGAACTGGGTCCGGAAGCCGATCAGGCCGCGCGACGGGACGATGAACTCCATGCGGACCCAGCCGGAGCCGTGGTTCGTCATGGTCTCCATGCGGCCCTTGCGGGTCGCCATCAGCTGGGTGATCGCGCCGAGGTACTCCTCGGGGCTGTCGATGGTCATCCGCTCGACCGGCTCGTGGGTCTTGCCGTTGATGACCTTGGTGACGACCTGCGGCTTGCCGACGGTCAGCTCGAAGAGCTCCCGGCGCATGGTCTCGACCAGGATGGCCAGCGCCAGCTCGCCACGGCCCTGGACCTCCCAGGCGTCCGGACGCTCGGTCGGCAGCACGCGGAGCGAGACGTTACCGATCAGCTCGCGGTCCAGGCGGTCCTTCACCATGCGGGCGGTGACCTTGTGGCCCTTGCCGCCCTTGCCGACCAGCGGCGAGGTGTTGGTGCCGATGACCATCGAGATGGCCGGCTCGTCCACCGTGATGAGCGGCAGCGCGACCGGGTTCTCCAGGTCGGCCAGGGTCTCGCCGATCATGATCTCGGGGATGCCCGCGACGGCGCAGATGTCGCCGGGGCCGGCCACCTCGGCCGGCTTGCGGGTGAGCGCCTCGGTCATCAGCAGCTCGGTGATCTTGACCTGCTGGACCGAGCCGTCCCGCTTCATCCACGCGACCTGCTGGCCCTTGCGCAGCTCGCCCTGCTCGACGCGGCAGAGCGCGATGCGGCCGAGGAAGTTGTCGGCGTCCAGGTTGGTGACGTGCGCCTGCAGCGGGGCGTCCTCGTCGTAGATCGGGGCCGGGACGTGCTGCAGGATGGTGGAGAAGAACGGCTCCAGCGAGTCGCTGTCGGCCGGCACGGTGCCGTTCTCCGGCTTGGTCATCGAGGCGACGCCGTCACGCGCACAGGCGTAGACGATCGGGAACTCGATCTGGTCCTCGGTGGCGTCGAGGTCCAGGAAGAGGTCGTAGGTCTCGTTGATGACCTCGTCGATCCGGGAGTCCGGGCGGTCGGTCTTGTTGATACAGAGGATGACCGGCAGCTTGGCCGTCAGCGCCTTGCGGAGCACGAAGCGGGTCTGCGGCAGCGGGCCCTCGGAGGCGTCGACCAGCAGCACGACCGCGTCGACCATCGACAGACCGCGCTCGACCTCGCCACCGAAGTCGGCGTGGCCGGGGGTGTCGATGATGTTGATCGTGATCGGCGCGCCACCCTCCTTGGGGTGGTACTTGACGGCGGTGTTCTTCGCGAGAATGGTGATGCCCTTCTCGCGCTCCAGGTCGTTGGAGTCCATCATGCGGTCGTCGAGGTGCTGGTGGGCGGCGAAGGCGCCGGCCTGCTTCAGCATGGCGTCGACCAGCGTGGTCTTGCCGTGGTCGACGTGGGCGACGATGGCAACGTTGCGGATGTCATTGCGCGTGGGCATGCGGAGCGGATTCTCCCGGAATCGTGGGTTACGGCGCCCGGCTGCGTGACGCCGACCGGCGATCCCTGTTGATCGCCGCCGCCCGTACCGCCTGCTACTACCGGTCCACCCGCCGGGCAGGACATGCCACGGCTTCCTCCTATCGTACGGGGAACCGTCCAGGTCGGCCGAAACGGGCAGGTCGGGCGGGATCAAGATCACAGGTTGATCACCCGCTCTTCGCCCGCCGGACACCGCGTCGCAAGCTGTCCCGCCGTGATCGAACACTTCCGGCGGCCGTCCGCGGCCACGGCGGTGCCCGGGCCGGGCCCGGGCGCCGACACCGGCCTCGTGGGGACCGCGGCCTCCGGCGCCGGAGGCCGCGCCGCCGAAGCCCGGGCCGGTCAGCTGCTGAGCAGCCCGACGTCCTGGAAGCGGGGCCAGGTGAAGCCCCAGGCACCGGCGGCGGCCACGTCGGAGCGCACGGCGACGAGGTCGGGGCGCTGGTAGAGCGGGACGGAGTGGCCCAGCTGCCAGATCCGGGTGTCGGCCTCCTGGAGCAGGGCGAGCCGGCCGGCCGGGTCGAGCTCGGCGGCCGCGCGGTCGAAGAGGCGGTCGATCTCCTCCGTCCCCGAGCGGCCGTAGTTGCTGCCGGCCTCCAGGGCGCCGTCGGCGCCGGGCCGGGGCTTGGCGTAGACGGCACGCTGTTCGACCGCCGGGTGGGGCCCGGCGGGCCAGGAGAACAGGGCGAGGTCGTAGTCGCCGGTGGCCAGGTGGGCCCGGACGAAGGCCCCGGCGGACACCGCCACCGCCCGGAGCGCGATGCCGGCCCCGGCGAGGTCGGCGGTCAGCGCGTCGGCGGTGCGCCGGGCGGTCGCGGAGTCGGCGGGGATCAGCAGCGTGAGCACCAGCGACCTGCCGTCCCGGGTGCGGGTGCCGCCGCCGGCCGGGCGCTTCCAGCCGGCCGCGTCCAGCAGCCGGCCCGGGTCCGCCGGGCCGAGCGCGGAACTGTTGTCCCGGTAGCCGTCCTGGTCGCCGGCGAGCAGGTGGCTGCCGAGCGGGGCGGCCGCGAGGCCGAGCGGGGTCAGGGCGGCGTCGGCGATCCGCCGCCGGTCGACGGCCCGGGCGAGCGCCTGCCGGACGACCGGGTCGGTGAGCGGGGCGCGGGCGGCGTTGAGGGTGAGCTGGGTGAGCGAGGCGGCGGACGCCCGGTGCACGGTGACGCCGGGCAGTGCCTCGGCCCGCCGCAGGGCCTGGAGGGCGGCCTCCGGAGCCCCGGCGGGCGGCGCGGCGGCCGGGGCCCCGGAGGCGGCCGCGGTGCCCGGGGCGGCCGGAGCGGCGGCCGCGCGGTCGATCGCCGCCGTGAGCGGTGCGATGTCCAGCCGGTCCTGGTCGAGCGCGTCCAGCCGGCGCTCGGCCGGCGTGGCCAGGAAGTCGATCCGGTCCGCCTTCGGCCGCTCGCCCCACCAGCTCGGGCTGCGCACCAGGCTCACCCGCCCGCCCGCCGCGTCGTACCCGGAGAGCAGGAACGGGCCCGCCGTCGGCTCCGGCCCACCGGTCAGCGGCCGGTTGAACGCCGCCGGGGAGCCGGTCACCGCCGCGGGGTAGAGCGGCCCGAACAGCGACCGCCACTCGGCGTACGGCTGCCGGAAGGTCACCCGCACCTCCTGCGGGCCGGCCCCGGGGGTGATCGAGTCGATCGCGTCGTAGCCGGCCGGACGGGTGCCGGTGTAGGCCGGGTCGAGGCCGGAGAGGGCGGCCCGCTGGGCGGTGAAGTCGGCGGCCGAGAGCGGGGTGCCGTCGCTCCAGGCGGCGTGCGGGTTGAGCCGGTAGGTGACCACCTGCGGCCGCTGACCGGGCGGGGTGCACTCGGCGGACTCCAGGTAGTCCGGGTCGGCGACCGGCCGACCGTGCTCGTCCGGCCGGAAGAGCGAGGGGTACAGGGCGTGGGCGAGCAGCGCGGTGTCCGCGGTCGCGGCCGGCTGGTAGGCGTTCAGCGTGGCCGGGGCGGCGTCCACCGCCCAGCGCAGCGTGCCGCCGTCCCGGACGGCGTCGCGGTCGGTCGGGCCGACGTCCCCGGTGACGGCGGTGGGGACGGCCGGCACGGGGGCGGGCACCGGGGTGCGGGCCGGGGCCGGGGCGCCGGAGCAGCCGGCCGGGCCCCCGGCGGCGAGCAGCAGCGCGGCGGCTGCGGCGGTGAGCTGGCGGACGCGCATGGCGGCCATCGAACGCCGCCCGGGCGCGGGCGGCCGTACCGACACGGCGGGCCGCCGGGGCACTGCACCCGGACAGCCGAACCGCGACTCGCCGCTCGCCCCCGGGACGCTCGGGCCGCGGGGCGGCCGCCTACAGCGACAGCTCGAACCAGACGATCTTGCCCTTGGGCGTCCGCCGACTGCCCCAGCGCTCGGCCAGCAGGCTGACCAGCTGGAGCCCGCGCCCGCCCTCGTCGGTCTCCTGCGCGCGCCGCTGGCGCGGCTGGGCGTAGCCGTCGTCCCAGACCTCGCAGACCATGCTGCGGTCGCGCAGCAGCCGCAGCCGGATCTCGCCCCGACCGTGCCGGAGCGCGTTGGTGACCAGCTCGCTGACCAGCAGCTCGGTGGTGTCGACCAGCTCGTCCAGACCGCGCGCCAGCAGCCAGCTGCAGGCCAGCTCGCGGGCCTTGGCGACGGAGGTCGGCTCGGGCGGCAGGAACCAGTTGCCGACCGCGTCGTCGGGGAAGGCGTGCACCTTGGCCATCAGCAGGGCGATGTCGTCCTCGCCGTGGTGCGGGTTGAGCTCACCCAGGACGTGGTCGCAGAGGTCCTCCAGGCCCTTGCCCTCGGCCGACAGCGCGGTCCGGAAGGCGCGCAGGCCCTCGTCCAGCTGGTGCTTGCGGCTCTCGACCAGCCCGTCGGTGTAGAGGCCGAGCACGGCGCCGTCCGGCAGGGTCAGCTCGACCTCCTCGAAGGGCTCGCCGCCGACGCCGAGCGGCAGGCCGGGCGGTACGTCGAGCATCCGGGCGGGCTCGTCCGGGCCGAGCAGGACGGGCGGCAGGTGGCCGGCGTTGGCGAAGACGCAGCGCCGGGTGACGGCGTCGTAGACCGCGTAGACGCAGGTGGCCAGGTAGACCTCGCGGGCCTCCTCGTCGGCGGTCGAGGTGAGCCGGCCGTACGGGGTGGGTGAGCCGGCGGGCGCGGAGTCGTCGCCCAGGCCGCGGGCGATCTCGTCGAGGGCGGTGAGCACCTCGGCGGGGTCGAGGTCGAGCATGGCCAGGGTGCGGACGGCGGTGCGCAGCTGGCCCATCGCGACGGCGGCGCGCAGGCCGCGGCCCATCACGTCGCCGATGACCAGGGCCGTGCGGTTGCCCGGCAGCGGGATGACGTCGAACCAGTCGCCGCCGACCTCGGTGTTGTTGTTGCTGGGCAGGTACCGGCAGGCGATCTCCAGGCCGCTGGCGGCCGGGTTGCCCGGGGGCAGCAGGCTGCGCTGCAGGATCAGGGCGCGCTCGTGCTCGCGGCGGTAGAGCCGGGCGTTGTCGATGCAGACGGCGGCGCGGGCCACCAGCTCCTCGGCGATGGCGACGTCACGGGCGTCGAACGGCTCGCTGCCGATCGCGCGGGAGAGCTGGACCAGGCCGAGCACCTGGTCGCGGGCGACCAGCGGCACGATCAGGGTGGAGCGCAGCAGGGGGTCCGGCCCCGGCTCGGGGACGACGCTGCGGCCGGTGCGCAGCGCCCGGGCGTGCGGCGAGCGGCGCGGGTAGCAGAGCGTGCCGCCGGCCTCGGCGATCGGCAGACCGGTGACCGAGCCGAGCACCGAGGAGGCGCCGCCGACCACGCTGGAGACGGCGACCCGGCGCAGCTCGCCGCTGCCGTCGGTGAGCACGCCGTCCCCGTACCGGCCGGCACTGGGGACGGTCTCGCCGGAGAGCAGGGCGGTGTAGAGGTCGACGGTGGCGAGGTCGCAGAACGGCGGGACGACGACGTCCAGCAGCTCCTTGGCGGTGGTCTCCAGGTCGAGGGTGGAGCCGATGTGTGCGCTGGCCTCGTTGAGCAGGGCCAGGTTGCGGCGGACGCCGTCGGCCTCGCGCTCGGCGACGTGCCGGCTGGTGACGTCGGAGACCTGGCCGGCGACGCCCGTCGGCTGGCCGGCCGAGCCGTTGAGGCGGTAGAGCGAGACGGCCCAGAGCCGGTTGCCCTCGCGGGTCGGCACGGCGGAGTGGAAGCGCAGGTCGAAGACGGGCTCGCCGGTGGCGAGGACCTTGCGCAGCGCGGCGGTCAGCCGGTCGGCCTCGGAGGCCGGGAAGAGGTCGTGCGCGGTCAGGCCTTCGAGGTCGGTGGGGGCGAGGCCCATCCCGGAGGCGAAGGCGTCGTTGACCCGCTGGAGCCGGAGCCGGTCGTCGAAGAGGACGAAGCCGGTCGGGGTCTGGCCGAAGACGGCCTCGGAGGCGGCGAGGTCGGTCTCGATCCGGCGCAGCCGGCCGAGGTCGACCGCGAGACAGGTGGAACCGGCGGTGGGCAGCGCGCTGTCGGGCATCAGGTAGAGCTCGGCGAGGCCCTCGCCACCGGTGGCGTCACGGTAGGGCGTGGTGCCGACCCACTCCTCGCCGGCCAGCGTGCGCTCCAGCCGGGCACGGCCGCGCTGCCAGAGTTCACGGGGGACGAAGGTGCTGATCGGGTCGGCGCCGACCGCCTCGGCGGCGGGCAGGCCGAAGAACTCGGCGGCGCGCTCGCTCCACTGGCTGATCCGGCCGTCGGGGCCGATCGCGAAGGTGGCGACCCGGATGTAGTCGTAGATCGACCCCGGGTCCCCCGCGCCCCACTGGTGGGCGCCGACCACCGGGCGGGAGGCCCGCTGGTGCCCCGGGGACGGGGCGGGCAGGTGTGGCGAACCGGCCTGCCCGGGCACAGCGGCATGACCGCTGCTGCTCGGCGCATTACGCGCCGGGGTGCTGTTCAACGGACCGACCCCTCCAAACCCGCGACCGTCCGGATGCCGAGAAGACCGAGTATTCATCATCGAGGGGTACGTTCACACGCCCTCAACATCACAACATCAGATCGGGCGAAGGTTTTTGTCCTACCGCCCGCGCAACCACAATGCCACGCTCGCGCCCCCTGCCGGAGTGCGCGCTCCCCCCGGCTGACCGATGGCATATGCAGTCCCGTTCTACTCGCGTCCTACTCGACTCCCGGCTCGTCGGGCTCATTACCCGGCAGCGCCTGCTCGAACCAGACGACCTTGCCCATGCCCTCGGCCCGGGCGCCCCAGCGCAGCGCGAGCCGACGGACGAGCTCCAGGCCCCGGCCGCCCTCGTCGGCCTCGGCCGCGTGGCGCTCACGGGGCGGGTCGGGCAGCGGGTCGGAGATCTCGACGAGCAGCGTCTCGCCCAGCGTCAACCGTACTCCGATGGGAGCGCTCGCATAGCGGACCGAGTTGGTCACCAGCTCGCTGACCAGCAGCTCGGTGGTGTCGGTGAGCTCCTCGACGCTCCATTCGACCAGGGCCGCGCGGACCAGCCGGCGGGCCCGGGAGACGGCGGTGGGCTCGGCCGGCAGCGTCCAGCCGGCCGTCGGGGTCCCGGCCTGGCCGTGGCCGAGCCGGGCCAGCAGCAACGCCACGTCGTCCGGCTCCCGGCCCTGCTCCATGGTGTCCAGCACGGCCTCGCAGGCCGCCTGGATGGAGGCGTGCGGCTGCTGGAGCACGGTGACCAGCCGGCCGAGGCCGACGTCGAGGTCCTTGTCCCGGGACTCCACCAGGCCGTCGGTGCACAGGGCGAGCAGGCTGCCCTCGGGGATCTTCAGTTCGACCGACTCGAACGGGACGCCGCCGACGCCGAGCGGCGCACCGGAGGGCAGGTCGAGGATCCGGCCGACACCGCCGAGCAGCGGGCCGCCGGACCGGGTCGGCTCGTCGGAGTCCCCGCCCGGCACGATCAGCACCGGCGGGATGTGGCCGGCCTTGGAGACCGTCAGCCGGGCCGTGGCCGGGTCGAACACCGCGTAGATGCAGGTGGCCAGCAGGGCCTCGTCCGGCCCCTGGGCGAGGTCGTCGGCCAGCTCGTGGACGTGCCGCAGCAGCACCTCCGGCGGCAGGTCGAGGGCGGCCAGGACGCGGACGGCGGTACGCAGCCGGCCCATCGTGGCGGCGGCCCGCAGCCCGTGGCCCATCACGTCGCCGACCACCAGCGCGGTGCGGTCGCCGGGCAGCGGGATGACGTCGAACCAGTCGCCGCCGACCTCGGTACCGCTGCTGCCGGGCACGTAGCGGTAGGCGACCTCGACGCCGGTGGGCTGCGGGACCTGCTGCGGGAGCAGGGTGCGCTGGAGGGTGAGCGCGGCGGTGCGCTCACGTGCGTAGAGCCGGGCGTTGTCGAGGGAGCTGCCGGCCCGGTCGGCCAGCTCGACCGTGAACGCGAGGTCGTCGCGGTCGAACCCCTCGCGGTAGCCGGCCCGGCTGACCAGCAGCAGGCCGATCACGATGCCCCGGGCGCGCAGCGGCACCACCAGCATCGAGTGCACGCCCAGGTCGTGGGCGGCCTGCATCTTCGGGTCGCCGGGGTAGGTGACGTCGCTCAGCTGGTCGGCGCCGGAGAGCAGCTCGGGGACGCCGGTGCGCAGCACCCGCCCGCAGGCGGAGTCCTCGGCGAAGGTGATCCGGGCACCGCGCCGGAGCATCACCTCCACCTCGGGGCCGTCCTGGACGGAGGCGGTGCCCAGCTGCAGCAGCGAGGTGCGGCGGTCGTGGCCGTGCCGGGGCAGGTCGTCTCCGTGCGCGACGGCCTGGAGCAGGATCACCGCGGAGTGGTCGGTGAGCCGGGGCACCACGGCGCTGGCCAGCTCCTGGGCGATCCGCGAGGCGTCCAGCAGGTCGCCGACCCGGGAGCCGAACTCGTTGAGCAGCGAGAGCCGGCGCCGGGCGTGCTCGACCTTGGCGACCGCCCGGTAGCGCTCGGTCACGTCCATCACGGTGCCGGAGATGCCGAGCACCCGGCCGGCCCGGTCGGTCATCCGGCTGTAGGAGATCGAGCGGTACCCGGAGCGGGCGGTGACGGGCGAGGCGAGGGTGACGTCGATGACCGGCTCGCCGGTGGCCAGCACCTGGCGCTGGATGGCGGTGATCTCGTCGGCGGCCCGCTCGGGCAGGGTCTCGCCGGTGGTCCGCCCGACGTGGTCCTCGGTGACCATGCCGTTCATCTCGGCCAGGGTCTGGTTGACGGCGGTGTAGCGCAGGTCGGTGTCGAGGATCGCGATGCCCAGCGGGGACTGCTCGAACAGCGCGTCGCGCACGGCGAGGTCCCGCTCGACGGCCCGCACGGCCGCCGCCTCGGCCAGGTTGACCTGGAGGAACGGGGTGCCGTCGCCGTCCACCAGCAGCGAGATCCGGGCGTCGACGGCAACCGCCTCGCCGTCCCGGTCGCGCAGCTCGGCGAGGCCGGCCCAGCGGCCGTGGCGCAGGGTGTCCTGGATCGCGGCGCGGATCCGGACGACCTGGTCCGCGTCCGGGATCAACTCGTCGATCCGGCGGCCGACCAGCAGCTCGTTCGGCCAGCCGAGCAGTTCCTCGGCGGCCGGGCTCCAGAGCACCACCCGGCCGGCGGTGTCCAGGATCGCGATGGCCACCTTCACCACGTCGAGGAGGTTGCCCTCGCGGGGGGCGCCCGGACCGCCCGGCTCGGCCCCGGGGCCGCCCGGGAAGGGCCGGGCGGGGCGGCTGCGGGGGCCCGCCGACGCGGTCGCGTCGGGCACCACCAGGGACGGCGCGGGCCGGTCCGACGGCTGGGCCTCGGGGGCGCCGCCGTCACCCCGGCGGCGGCCGGCCGGCGGCGGCTGCGGCGACTGCTGGCGCGCACCACGGCGCAGGCGGGCGCGGGCGGAGGCACTCCCCCCGGTGCCCGTGCGTCGCGCTCCCCCGCCACCGTGACCGGTACTCGACACCGACGGGGCCTCCGGCTCTGGTCGGGATCGGCGTCGCCGGCTGGGGACGGCTCACCGATGGTGACGAATAGTGCCGAAAAGTGACATACCCAGCAGAACCCAGGCTATCCCGGCTTAAGGGTCGTCTTTTCCGATTGACCTACCTGGCGTATTGCGCGTGGCGAGGGCAGCTGCTCCCGCGCACGGGGTGCGTCCGGGGCGTGCGCGGCGCACGGGAGGGGCGCGCGAGGCGTGCCGGACCGCCCGGGGCCGGCGCACGGGAGGGGGTCAGTGCGCGGGGGCTCAACCCTCCGCGCCGGCCCCGGTCAGCAGGCGGGTGAGGTGCGGGAGGACCTCGCGGTCGTGGTCGAGCCAGTCCAACCCGTCGAGCTCGGCGGGGCCCAGCCAGCGGAGCTCGTCGTGGTCCTGCAGCGGCTGCGGATCGCCGGACAGCAGTTCGGCCACCCAGAGCCGCAGTTCCAGACCGGGGCGGACCAGCCACGCGCCGGGCAGCCGCTCCAGCGCCTTCGCCCGGACACCGAGCTCCTCCAGCAGCTCCCGCTCCAGCGCCTGGGGCTGCGTCTCGCCGGGCTCGACCTTGCCGCCCGGGAACTCCCAGCGGCCGGCCACCTCGGCCGGAGCACTGCGGCGGGCGGCCAGCACCCGGCCCCGGTGGACGAGCGCGCCCCCGACGACGATCCGGTTCTCCATGGCCCCGACCCTATGCGGCCTCGGCCTCGACCCAGTACAGCTGCTTGTGGCCGCGGGCCTCGAACTCGGCCGCCAGCCGCTCGGCCTCGGCCCGGTCCAGGCCCTTGGCGACCACGAAGCGGTTGCCGTTGTCGTCCTGGCGCATCACCCGACAGGTGTCCATGCCGGTGAGCTTAGGCGCCCTCCCCCGGGCCGGAACGGCGGCCGCCGCTCGGCCCGCGGCCCTCCCCCTGGGCGTACGGTCCCGGCCCGCGTGGGGGTCGGGCCGGGACCGTGCCCACGGGGACGCTACGCCCGGCGCGCTACCGGCAGGTACGGGCCCGGTTAACGCCCGGTAAGACGCGCCCCGGCCGCTCCCCCGTCGTCGGTCCCCGATCCCGCCGTCCGGGCCGGCCCCGCCGTCAGACCCGGATCTCGCCGACCTGCTCACCGGTCGAGAGGCCGAGTTCACGGCGGATCTCCACGGTCACCTTGGCCGACTTGGAGACCAGCGCCTTCGCCCGCCGGATCTCCCGTTCGAGCGAGGTCGCGTCGACGGTCCTGGCCGCGGTGTCCCAGGCCGTGGCGGCGTCGCGCTGGGCGGCCGCCAGCTCGGTCACCTTCGGCCTGGCGCCCTCGGGCCAGACCACCGCGCCCTTGGACAGCTGCTCGGCCTCCTTGCGGGAGGCGTCGGCCATCCGGCCCGCCCAGGACACGTACTCGGACCGGGCGTCGGCGATCTCGGCGTCCGGCTCGCTCCAGGAGACGGTGTTGTAGGCCCGGGCGGCCTCCAGGTAGGTCAGCTGGGCCGAGGACAGCTTGCCCCGGTCGGTGCGGACACTGCCCAGGTGCTCGGCGTCGCGGTCCTCGTAGGCGCAGGTCGCGTAGCGCTCGCCGGACTTCCAGTTGGCGCGGCTCGGGTAGAGGTAGACCTCGTCCATGCCGTCCGGCACGGCCCAGTAGTCGAGCGCGTAGTCGGTGAGCACCGGGCCGCAGAGGGTCGCGGCGCCCTCCCGGACCCGGCTCTCGCCCGGGTAGGAGAGCCCGTCGCCCTCCGGGATCCGGGCGGTGCCGGCCACCTCGCCGTGGTGCGGCAGCGAGCAGGACGCCTTGAGCACCCAGAGGACCGTCACGTCGCCGTCCTCGGAGGCAGCGGCGCCGCCGGGCGGGTTGTAGCAGTCGCCGGACTTGAGCGAGGACCAGAGCACCGAGCCCGGGGGCGCCTTCGGCGCACGGGCGGGGCGGTCGGCGTCGACGCTCGCGTCCACTCCGGCGGCGAGGACGCCGAGGAAGCCCACCAGGGTGACCAGCACCCCGAGAACGCCCAGCACCACACCGGTCACCGCCATGCCGCGGCCGCGCTCGTTGCGCTTGGGGATCTGGACCAGCGCGACGATGCCGAAGGCGAGCGAGAGCGGCCACATGCAGAGCAGGCCGGTGACCAGCGCGGCGACGGAGAAGCCGTTGGTGACCTCGGGGGCCGGGTAGGCGTAGCCGGGCTGGAAGCCGGAGAGCGCGCCGGGCGGGACGGCGGCCCAGCCGGAGGCGGGCGGCGGTCCGGGCGGCACCGGGCCGCCGGCGGTGGCCCACGGGTCGGCGGCGGGCGCGGCGGGGGCGGTCGTGCCGGGGGCGCCGGGCGCGGTGGGCGCGGAGCCGGGGGCGGTCGTGCCGGGCGCGGCCCACGGGTCTGCGGGCGCTGCGGGCGCCGCGGCGGTGGACGCCGCGGACTCGGCCGGCCCGGCGTCGACCTCGGCCGGCTTGGTCAGCTCCACCCGGTCCGCGGGCTCCGGAGCACCCGCCACCACGGCGTCGGCCGACGAGGTGCCCACGGCCGGAGCATCCGGACCTGCCGGCGCGGCGGCCGGCGGCGCGACGGCGTCCGGGGGCTCGCCGGTCGACCCGGCGGCGTCCGACGCGGCGGCATCCGACGCGGGAACGGGCGCGTCGGACTCGGGCTTGGACACGTGGACTCCCCCGGCCCGCTCACGGGCATCAGCTCGGCAGTGACGACTCGAACGTTCCGTGGACGGACCGACCGGCTGACCGGCGGGCGGACCATGGGAACGGACGCGCGACTTTACCCGATCTTGGAGAACACCCACTCGCCCTTTTCCGGCCGCCGGACGCTCACGACCGGCGTGCCAGCACCTCGCCGTGCAGCATCGCGAACCACCCGTCCTCGGCGGCCACCCAGTCCCGCCACCCGGCCGCGATCCGCTCCAGCTCCACCCGGTCCGCGTACCCCTCGGTCACCGCCACCTCGGCGATGTCGGTCGCCAGGATCCGGTCGGCCCACAGCCCGCCCCACCACTCCCGCTGCTCGGGCGTCGCGTACGTCCAGGTGCTGGAGGTCGCGGTGACGTCGGTGAAGCCGGCCTCCCGGGCCCAGGACAGCAGCCGTCGGCCGGCGTCCGGCTCGCCGCCGTTGGCGCGGGCGACCCGCCGGTACAGCGCCAGCCAGCGGTCCAGCTCGGACACCTGCGGGTACCAGGTCATGGTCGCGTAGTCGACGTCCCGGGCCGCGACGACTCCACCCGGCGCCGTCACCCGGCGCATCTCCCGCAGCGCCCCCACCGGATCACTCAGGTGCTGCAGCACCTGATGGGCGTGCACCACGTCGAACTCCCCGTCCGCGTACGGCAGTCCGTGCACGTCGGCGACCTCGAAGACCATGTTGGCCACGCCGCGGTCCGCCGCGTACCGGGCGGCCGACTCCAGCACCTCGGCCGAGGTGTCCACGGCCACCACCCGCCCGGTCGGGCCGACCAGCTCGGCCAGTTCGGCGGTGATCGTGCCGGGGCCGCAGCCGACGTCCAGCACGGCCTGCCCGGGCCTCAGTTCGGGCCGCAGGTAGGCCGCCGAGTTGGCCACCGTGCGGGAGCGGTGCGAGCGCAGCACGGGCTCCTGGTGGCCGTGCGTGTAGACGGTGGGCTGCTGTCCGGTCATGGCGGTCCCCCTGGGGTTCGGCGGTTCCCTGCGGTCGGTTCTCCCGACGTCCGCGACGCTACTCCTCGTCCCGCATGACGAGAAGATTCGTCTCACATTTCGATCATCATGCCCCACGCGAAGGCCCTCGCCCGGAGTCCGGGCGAGGGCCTTTGCCGTGCGGGTGACGCTAGTTGATGGTGAACCAGGTGGTGCGGGACTTCTTCCACTCCGGGTGGGTGAGGTCCTTGGCCTCGGTGCCGTCGCCGTACAGGTCGGCGGAGCCGTCGTCGGTGATCAGCTGCACCCGGGCCCCCGGGGCGGTGAGGTCCGGGACGTCCGGCACGGCCTCCCAGCCGCCCGCGTCACTGGTCGGCAGGTCCAGCACCTTGACCGGCTGCGAACCGGGCTGACCGTCCCAGCGGTAGAGCGCGTACGGGTCGGAGTTGTCGTCCGCCGCCCAGGAGCCGGCCACGATCAGGTACTGGCCGAGCGCGTTGCGCCGCAGGTCGCGGACGGAGAGCCCGCCGAGGTCCAGCTCGATCGGGGCACCGAACGTCGCGTGCGCCGAACCGCCGGGCAGCGAGGAGAAGTTGGTGACCGGCACGATCAGCGCCCTGCCACCGGTGACCGCCGGGGCGAGCGGCGCACGGAAGCCCACGTACGCGGTCGTGGAGCTGCCCGGCGCGAACTCCAGGCCCTCCACGTTGAAGCCGTCGATCTGCTTGGGCGCCTCGCCGGAGGCCGCACCGGCCGCGAAGCCGTACCGGTTGCCGTTCGCCTCGTCCCAGGCGATCAGGTCGTCGCGCAGGCCGGTGTACTCGCCCGCCAGGGCCAGCTGCGTCGCGGCGCCCGAGCCGGTCACGGTGGTGGTGAACACCGTGTGCCGCGGGGTCTTGATCTCGCCGTCCTTGTTGTTGCCCAGCGAGCCGGTCCAGTAGACGGTGTTGCCGATCCGGGTGGCGCCCTCGATGTCGATCTCCTTGGAGACGCCGAGCGCGCTGCTGAAGTCCCAGGTCCGCACCGGCGCTCCCGAGGCGTTGCGGTCGTACAGCCGCAGCACGTTGGACTCGTCGTCCGCCACCACGACGTACCCGCCGCCCGCGTCGACGGCCGCCGAGGCGTCGCTGGAGCCGGTCAGGTACCGGCTGTCGGCCGAGCGCTGGACGGCCGGCGAGGCCGCGTAGTGCAGCGTCTTGGTGGCGCTCTTGCCGCCGAGGCCGGTGACCTTGACGGTCAGGTCGGTGTAACCGACGCCCTGGGCGGCGACCGCGAGGGTGCGGCTGCCGGTGGTGCCCGTGACGGTGACGTCACCGGTCCGGGCCACCGAGCTGCGCGTGGTGGCCGAGGCGGCGACCGTCAGCGCGGAGGTGGCCGCGCCGCTCTGCGCGACGGTGACGGTGACCGTCGGGTCACCGGTGGCGCCGACCGCGCCGGAGAGGTAGCCGGCCGAGAGCGTGATCGTGGGGGTTCCGTACGTCACGGCGGCGGCGGACCCGGCGGGCAGTGCGAGCACCGGCAGTGCGGCGACGGCGACGGCCAGCGGCAGCAGGCCGCGGGAGAGACGGGACACGGTGACAGCCCTTCGAGGTGGGGGGCGGTGCGAGGTCCGGACCAGGGTGGGGCCCCTCGGCGAACGCCGCCCCTCCGGCAGCGGGCCACCGGACGAACACCTGCCCCCGTGCGGCGCGCCCCGCACGGCCCGGCCCGTACCGTGGACGGGCTCCCGACAGAACGGTTCCACCATGCCCGGCCGCCGCCCCTTCGTCCTGCTGAGCGCCGCGATGTCCCTCGACGGACACCTCGACGACGCCTCCCCCGACCGCCTGCTGCTCTCCAGTCCGGCGGACTTCGAACGGGTGGACGAGGAGCGCGCCGCCAGCGACGCGATCCTGGTCGGCGGCAACACCCTGCGCACGGACAACCCCCGGCTGCTGGTCAACGACCCCGGCCGACGGGCCGCCCGGCTCGCGGCCGGCCGGCCCGAGTACCCGCTGAAGGTCACCCTGACCGCGGGCGGGGCGCTCGACCGGGCGCTCAGGTTCTGGCACACCGGCGGCGACAAGGTCGTCTACACCTCGGACGCCGGCGCCGCGGTGCTCCGCCCGACACTGGACGGGCTGGCCGATGTGGTGGCGCTCGGCGGGGCCGTCGAGCTGGGCGCCGTCCTGGACGACCTCGGGGCCCGCGGAGTGCGGCGGCTGATGGTCGAGGGCGGTGGCAGCGTGCACACCCAGTTCCTGGCCCAGGGCCTGGCCGACGAGCTCCAGCTGGCCGTCGCCCCGCTGCTGGTCGGGCAGGCGGACGCGCCGCGCTTCGTCCACCCGGCGGCCTTCCCGGGTGGTCCGGCCCGCCGGATGCGCCTGCTGGAGGCACGTACCGTGGGCGATGTCGTCCTGCTCAGGTACGCCCCGAAGGAGCCCGCCCCGTGACCAGCGCACCGTCCGACCTCGCACACCTGCGGCGGGCCGTCGAGCTCTCGCGCCGCTGCCCGCCGTCCACGACGGCCTTCTCGGTCGGCGCGGTGATCGTCGGCGCGGACGGCGAGGTGCTCGCCGAAGGCTGGAGCCGGGAGACGGACCCGCACGTCCACGCCGAGGAGTCGGCCCTGGCCAAGCTCCCGGCGGGCGATCCGCGACTGCGCGGCGCGACCGTCTACAGCTCGCTGGAACCCTGCGGCCGACGGGCCTCCCGGCCGCTGCCGTGCGCCCGGCTGCTGATCGCGGCGGGCGTCCCCCGGGTGGTGGTCGCCTGGCGCGAGCCGGACCTCTTCGTCACCGACTGCCAGGGGACGGCGCTGCTGGAGGCGGCCGGGATCGAGGTCGTGGAGCTGCCGGAGCTGGCCGAGGAGGCCCGCGCGGTCAATGGTCACCTGATGGGCTGATCTTTTGTATCCTTATTAAACAATCGACTCGCACGCCCGCACTCCGCCCCGCGAGGAGCCACCCCATGCCCGCCACCCCCATCACCCTGACCGCCCGCGCCCTCCTGCTGGACATGGACGGCACCCTGGTCAACTCCGACGCCGTGGTCGAGCGCTGCTGGCACCGCTGGGCCGGGGCGCACGACCTCGACCCCGCCGAGGTGCTCCGACTCGCACACGGCCGCCAGGGCCACGCCACCATGGCCGCCCTGCTGCCCGGGCGCCCGACCGAGCTCAACCGCGCCGACAACGAGCGGATGCTCGCCGAGGAGAAGGCCGACGTCGAGGGCATCGTGCCGATTCCCGGCGCCGCCGCCTTCCTCGCCTCCCTGACCGGCCTGCCGCACGCCCTGGTCACCTCCGCCGACGAACCGCTCGCCCGGATCCGGATGGCCGCCGCGGGCCTCCCGCTGCCGCCCGTCCTCGTCACCGCCGAGTCCGTCGGCGCCAGCAAGCCCGACCCCGAGGGCTTCCTCAAGGGCGCCGCCGCGCTCGGCTTCGCGCCCGCCGACTGCCTCGCGTTCGAGGACTCCTCGGCCGGAATCGCCGCCGCCGTGGCCGCCGGCATACCCGTCCTCGGCATCGGCCCCCGCGCCAGCGCCCACCGCACCACCGCCGCCCACGCCCTCACCCTGGAGCAGGTCACCGTCACCGCCGCCCACGACGGCACCCTGACCATCCGCATCGCCTGACGGCGCCCTGTCGGGGAGCTCGCCCTCGGTCGATCGGAAACACGACAAAGGGGCCGACTCCCCGGGGAGTCGGCCCCCGCCGTAATGTCTTGTGTACACATAGGACACCAGGTACCTTTGGGCGCATGACACAGCCGCTGCCCATAGAGTCCATCCGCGACGTGCGCGCTCACCTGGCGGAGGTAGTGGAGCGTGCGGACCGCGACGACGTGCCCACGGTCATCACGCGCCGGGGCAAAGAGGTCGCCGCCGTGGTCTCCATCGAGGTCCTCCGCAAGTACCAGCAATGGGAAGAGCGCGAGATCAACCGGATCATCGACGAGCGCATGGCGAACCCCTCGGCCGGCAGTCCGATCGAGGACGTCATGAGGGAGACGCTGGCGCGCAGTGAGTGAGTACCGCACCGTCTTCCGGCCGGAGGCTCAGGCCGAGCTGCGGAAGATCCCCCGTGACATGGCGCTGCGCATCCTGGCCAAGCTGACCGAGCTGGAGCGCGACCCCTTCGGCTTCAACACCACAGCGCTCGTCTCCCAGCCCGAACGCCGTCGCCTGCGCGTGGGTGATTACCGCGTCGTCTACACGATCGAGAACGGAGAGCTGGTGGTGTGGGTCGTGCACGTCGGCCATCGCTCCACCGTCTACGACACCTGATCCCACACCGAAGAATCCGACACGCACAACCGAAAGGGGCCGACTCCCGGAGGAGTCGGCCCCTTTACGGCGGGCCGGCGTCGGTCCGTCCGCTCAGACGTTGAAGCGGAACTTCCACCACAACGCTGTGACCTGCGAAAACGTTGATCCTGGCGGCCCGAGTCAGCACGGAATCAGCACGGTGAATCGAACTCGCAGCCAGCCATCAGTAGTGGTAACGGGCGGCCAGAACGATGATCTCCCGGTCCGTCACCAGGTAGACGAGGCGGTGCTCATCGTCGATCCGCCGCGACCAGGCCCCCGGCAGGTGGTACTTCAGCGGCTCGGGCTTGCCGATCCCGGCGAACGGGTCGCGCAGGACGTCCTCGATGAGCTTGTTGATCCGGGCGAGCATCTTGCGGTCGTTCTTGAGCCAGGACGTGTAGTCCTCCCAGCCGCCCTCTTCGAAGACGAGCCTCACGCGGCACCCTTCTCGACATCCGCCGCATCAGGGTCGATGAGCTCCCGCTCGGAAAGCCCTATGCCGCCAAGGGCGTTCTCGTACGCCTTGAGCAAGCGGCGGGCGTTCACCGGCGAGCGCAACAGGTAGGAGCCTTCACGCAGGGCGGCATAGTCCTCGGCCGAGACGAGTACGGCATTTCCGTGCTTGGAGACGATCTCGATGGCCTCGTGATCATCGTTGACCTTCTTGATCAACGGGAAGAGAGCCTTGCGCGCCTCGCTGGCAGTGATCGACATCGACTGAACTCCCTCCATAACTGGTACCACATAACGTACCACTCAAGCAGGCGCGACGAGTCGAAGAAGTCAGCACCAAGTCAGCACGGAAAAGAGATCGGGGCCCGCCTCAAGGGAGGCGGGCCCCGCCTGACCTGCACATTTGACAGATCAAGCTAGCTCAAAGTAATCATGCGATCACACGTTGAAGCGGAACTCCACGACGTCGCCGTCCTGCATGACGTATTCCTTGCCCTCGATGCGGGCCTTGCCCTTGCTGCGGGCCTCGGCGATGGAGCCGCAGGCGACCAGGTCGTCGAAGGAGATGACCTCCGCCTTGATGAAGCCCTTCTGGAAGTCGGTGTGGATCACACCGGCGGCCTCGGGGGCGGTGGCGCCCTTCTTGATGGTCCAGGCCCTGGTCTCCTTGGGGCCCGCGGTGAGGTAGCTCTGCAGGCCGAGGGTCTCGTAGCCGACCCGGCCGAGGGTGGCCATGCCGGTCTCCTCCTGGCCCATGGACTGCAGGAGCTCCAGCGCCTCGTCCTCGTCCATGCCGATCAGCTCGGACTCGATCTTGGCGTTCAGGAAGATCGCCTCGGCGGGGGCGACCAGGGCGCGCTGGGCCTCCTTGAACTCCTCGTCGACCAGCTCGTCCTCGTCGACGTTGAAGACGTAGAGGAAGGGCTTGGTGGTGAGCAGGTGCAGCTCGCGCACCGAGGAGGCGTCGAAGCCCGCCTCGAAGAGGGTCTTGCCGGTCTCCAGGATCTTCTGGGCGGCCTCGGCGGCGGCCAGCGTGGCGGCCGACTCCTTCTTCAGGCGGGCCTCCTTCTGGAGCCGGGGCAGCACCTTCTCGATCGACTGGAGGTCCGCGAGGATCAGCTCGGTGTTGATGGTCTCGATGTCGTCCTTCGGCGAGACCTTGCCGTCGACGTGCACCACGTCCGGGTCGACGAAGGCCCGGATGACCTGGCAGATCGCGTCCGACTCACGGATGTTCGCCAGGAACTTGTTGCCCAGGCCCTCACCGACCGAGGCCCCGCGCACGATGCCCGCGATGTCGACGAAGTCGACGGTGGCCGGGAGGATGCGCTGCGAGCCGAAGATCTCGGCGAGCTTCGCCAGCCGCGCGTCCGGGACGCCGACGACGCCGACGTTCGGCTCGATGGTGGCGAACGGGTAGTTGGCCGCCAGCACGTCGTTCTTGGTCAGGGCGTTGAACAGGGTCGACTTGCCGACGTTCGGCAGGCCGACGATTCCGATCGTGAGCGACATGAAGCGCAGTCCCGTGGGCTTGGAGGAGTTGGGTCGGCACCGTGCGGGCCGATCCCCCAGTCTACGGGCAGCGGGTCAGGCCCCCGCTGCGGGCAGCGGCTCCAGGAACTCCAGGCGGTTGCCGAGGCGGTCGCTGGAGTGGAAGCGGCGATGACCGGGCAGATCGTCATCCCAGACGACCTCATGACCATGTGCGGAGAGCCGCTCGGCGAGCGCGTCCAGCGCCCGCACCTGGATGCCGGGGTGCCCCTTGCGGGCCGGCCGGAACTCCGGCACGACGCCCAGGTGCACCTCGACCCCGCCGCCACGGAACCAGCAGCCGCCGCGCGCCGCCAGCACCGGGGGCTTGGTCAGCTCCGCCATGCCGAGCACGTCGCGCCAGAAGGCGCGGCACTCGTCCTCCGCCCCCGCCGGGATGTCGAGCTGGACGTGGTGCAGGCGTTCGAAGGCGAATCCGCTGGTCATGCGTCCCCCTGGAGGAGTTGAGCGACGATCACACCAGTACTCCGTCCGGAGACACGGAGCAAGGTCCCGAGGCCCATTACACAGTGTGGCGATGATCGGACCGTACGTTGGGTGGGTGGAGCAGCGCATCCGAACCCAGCCGCCAGGGCCCAGACGCCGACCGCCGAACGGCGCGGCCGGGGCCGCCGTCCCCGGGCCCGGGCGGGCCCCCGAGACCGCCGAGGCCTCCGCCGCACCCGCCTCCCGACTACGCCCCGTGGCCGGCCTGCCCGAGCGCGGCCGGCCCGGCGGTGCCCGGCCCCGGCTGCGTCTGCCGTTCGGACCGCGCCCCGGCGAGCGTGACGACGCCCACGAGAACGCCCGCGAGGACGCCCAGGGCGGTGAGCGCGGTGGCGAACGCACCGGCGAACGCGGTGGTGGCCGCCCGAACGGCCGCCTCTACGGGCGCCGGCGCACCGGGCGGCCCACCCGGCTGACCGCGATCGGCACCGGGGTGGCCGCGACGCTCGCGACCGTCGCGCTGGCGGGCGTGGACCGGATGCTGTTCGGCGGTCTCGGGGTGCTGTTCGGCATCGGCTACCTGGTCATCTGCTTCCAGCTGGCCGTCCGGGTCCGGTTCGCCGACCTGCTGGCAGCCCCGATCAGCGGACCGATCGCCTTCGCCGTCGCCCTGCTGCTGCTCGGCCCGGTCACCTCCTCGGGCGTGACGGCCCAGGTGGTGGCGCTGGCGACGGGCCTGGCGATGCGGGCCGGCTGGCTCTTCACCGGCACCGGCCTGGCCGCGGTCATCGTGATCGCCCGGTTCGTGGCCCAGCGGCGGATCCACCGCGCCCGCTGAGGAGTGGGACGTCGGACCGGCCGACTTCCCACTCCCCACCGCCGTACGCCCCGCTCCCCACCGCCGTACGCCCCCCGGCCCGGCACCGATCGGAGCGAGGGCCCGCCGACGGCTCAGGCGGAAGAGGCCCGGGCCGCCGCCATGCCCGCCCCGACGATCCCGGCGTCGTTGCGCAGCTCGGCCGGGACGATCCGCGCCTCGCGGCCGCGCAGCAGCGGCAGGAACTTCTCGTGCTTGCGGCTCACTCCGCCGCCGATCACGATCAGCTGCGGCGAGAACAGCATCTCCACCAGGTCGAGGTACTCGTCGACCCGCACCGCCCACTGCTCCCAGCTCAGCCCGTGCCGCTCCTTGGCCGCCGAGGAGGCCCGCCGCTCGGCGTCCTTGCCGCGCAGCTCCAGGTGGCCCAGCTCGGTGTTGGGCACCAGCGTGCCGTCCACGAAGAGCGCGCTGCCGATGCCGGTGCCGAAGGTCAGGACGAGGACGACGCCCTGCTGGTCGCGGCCGGCCCCGTGGACGGTCTCGGCGAGCCCGGCCGCGTCGGCGTCGTTGAGCACGACGGCCGGCAGGTCGAGCGCCTCGCGGAACAGGCCCGCGGCGTCCAGGCCGATCCAGCCCTTGTCGACGTTGGCGGCCGTTCTGGTCTGTCCGTTCACCACCACACCGGGGAAGGTCAGCCCGACCGGTCCCCGGTGGTCGAAGTGCCGGACCACCTCGCGGACGGCGGCGACCACGGCCTCCGGTGCCGAGGGCTGCGGGGTGAGGGCCTTGTGCCGCTCCTGGGCGAGCACGCCCCGGGCCAGGTCGACGGGGGCGCCCTTGATGCCCGAACCGCCGATGTCCACACCGAATACCGCCGTCATGACGACCGCCCTCCGCCGAAACCGTTGTCCACAGCCTGTGCACACCTGTGCACAAAACTACGAGAGCCCACCCGGCCGCGCACAGCGGAAAACCCGGCACCCCCGAGGGGCACCGGGTTCTCCGGGGTCCGCTACAGCTTGCCGGCGGCCTCGGCGCGCAGGTCGCGGCGGAGTTCCTTGGGCAGCGAGAAGGTCAGGTGCTCCTCGGCGGTCTTGACGGTCGACACGTCGCCGTAGCCGCGCGCGGCCAGCCAGTCCAGCACGCCCTCGACCAGGATCTCCGGCACCGAGGCGCCGCTGGTGAGGCCGACCGTGGTGACGCCGTCCAGCCAGGACTCCTGGATCTCGTCGGCGAAGTCCACCAGGTGGGCGGCCTTGGCGCCGTACTCCAGGCCGACCTCGACCAGGCGGACGGAGTTGGAGGAGTTCTTGGAGCCGACCACGATCAGCAGGTCCGTCTCGGGCGCCATCTGCTTGACGGCGACCTGGCGGTTCTGGGTGGCGTAGCAGATGTCGTCGCTGGGCGGGCTGACCAGCAGCGGGAAGCGCTTCTTCAGCTCACCCACGGTGGCCATGGTCTCGTCCACCGAGAGCGTGGTCTGGGAGAGCCAGACGACCTTGGACTCGTCGCGGACCTCGACGCCCGCGACGTCCTCGGCACCGTCCACCAGGTGGATCCGGTCCGGGGCCTCACCCATGGTGCCGACGACCTCCTCGTGGCCCTCGTGGCCCACCAGCAGGATGTCGAAGCCCTCGTCGGCGAACCGGACGGCCTCCTTGTGCACCTTGGTGACCAGCGGGCAGGTGGCGTCGATGGTGGCGAGCCGGCCGGCCTCGGCCTCGTCGTGGACGGACGGCGCGACGCCGTGCGCGGAGAACACCACGATCGAACCCTCGGGCACCTCCTCCGTCTCGTCGACGAAGATCGCGCCCTGCTTCTCCAGGGTCTGCACCACGTACTTGTTGTGGACGATCTGCTTGCGGACGTAGATCGGCGCCCCGTACTGCTCCAGGGCCTTCTCCACGGCGATCACTGCGCGGTCGACGCCCGCGCAGTAGCCCCGGGGGGCGGCGAGCAGGACACGGCGCTGCGCGGTGTTGGACATGGCTCCATCGTACGGGCGGCGGCGGGCCGCGCCGACGGAAGGCGCTTTCGTGCCGTATCCGGTCACCGGTGCTCAAATGTGGAAGTTATGAGCGAGCGAGTCGACGCCGGAGGCCTGCGGCGCAGCCTGAGTGTCCGCGATCTGATGGTGTACGGGCTCCTGTTCATCGCCCCGATGGCACCGGTCGGCGTGTTCGGCGTGCTGGACGCCAAGAGCCACGGGGCGGTGGCGTCGGTCTACCTGGCGGCGACGGTCGCGATGGGTTTCACCGCCTTCTCGTACGCCCAGATGGTGCGGGCGGTGCCGCAGACCGGCTCGGTGTTCGCCTACGCGCGGGCCGGCCTGGGCGAGGGGCCGGGGTTCATCGCCGGCTGGATGGCGATGCTGGACTACCTGCTGATCCCGGCCGTGGCGTACCTCTTCTCGGGCATCGCCCTGAACTCGCTGGTGCCGGACGTGTCGCGCTGGGTGTGGACGGCGCTGGCGGTGCTGGTCACCACCGCGCTCAACCTGGCCGGGGTGCGGACGGCGGCGGCGGTGGGCCTCGGGGTGCTGGCGCTGGAGATCGCGGTGCTGGCGGTGTTCGTGGTGGCGGCCGTGGTGGTGCTGGTGCGCGACGGGGCGCAGCGCGGCTGGGACACGCCGTTCACGGCGGTCGGCGGCTTCTCGCTGACCGCCGTGATCTCGGCGGTCTCGGTCGCGGTCCTGTCGTACCTGGGCTTCGACGCGATCGCCACCTTCGTGGAGGAGGCGGTCGGCGCCTCGGCGGCGGTGGCCCGGGCGGTGCTGTGGTGCCTGGTGCTGGCCGGGGTGCTCTTCGTGGTGCAGACGTACCTGGCGGCGCTGCTGGAGCCGCTGACCCCGCAGCAGCTGGCGGCGGACCCGGCCGCGCAGGGCTCGGCCTTCTACGACACGGTGGAGAGCGGGATCGGGCACTGGCTGCACCTGCTGGTGGCGGCGAGCAAGGCGATCGGGGCGGCCTTCGCGGCGCTGGCCGGGCAGGCGGCGGCCGGCCGGCTGGTCTTCGCGATGGGCCGGGAGGGGCGGCTGCCGCGCTTCCTGGCCGCGGTGGACGCGGACTCGGCGGTGCCGCGCCGGGCGCTGCTGGTCGCGGCGGTGATCACGATGGGCGCGGCCGTCTGGGCGGCGAACCGGGACGACGGGCTGGACCAGCTGACCTCGGTGGTGAACGTCGGCGCGCTGACGGCCTTCGCGCTGCTGCACGCCTCGGTGATCGGCTGGTACGTGGTGAAGCACGGCTCGCGGGACTGGCTGCGGCACCTGGTGGTACCGCTGCTGGGCATCGCGGTGATCGGCGCGGTGGTCTACGAGGCCTCGCCCACCGCGCAGCTCACCGGGGCGGTCTGGCTGGGGGTCGGGCTCGTCGTGCTGCTCGTCCAGGGGGCCTCCGCCGTGGGCATCCGCCGTTAGGTCCGGTCCCTGTCGGCATCCGCCGCTAGCCTCGTACGCATGGCCAACACCAGCTCCCCCGAAGCGCCGCTCCCGGTCGGCAAGGTCTCCGCGCTGATCGGCGGCTGGATCGACCGGCTCGGCGCGGTCTGGGTGGAGGGCCAGATCACCCAGCTCAGCCGGCGGCCGGGCGCGGGCGTGGTGTTCCTGACCCTGCGTGACCCGCAGGCGGACGTGTCGCTGACGGTGACGTGCTTCCGCTCGGTCTTCGACGAGGTCGCCGACGCGGTGCAGGAGGGCTCGCGGGTCGTCGTGCACGCCAAGCCGGAGTGGTACGCGGCCCGCGGCCAGCTCTCGCTGCGGGCGGCCGAGATCCGGCTGGTGGGGCTCGGCGAGTTGCTGGCCCGGCTGGAGCAGCTCAAGCGGCGCCTCGCCGGCGAGGGCCTGTTCGCGGCCGAGCGGAAGCGGCCGCTGCCGTTCCTGCCGCAGTGCGTCGGCCTGGTCACCGGGCGCGGTTCGGCGGCCGAGCGGGACGTCCTGGAGAACGCCCGGCGGCGCTGGCCGGCCGTCCGCTTCGAGGTGCGCAACGTGCCGGTGCAGGGCGTCAGCGCGGTGGAGCGGGTCGGCGCGGCGGTGCGCGAGCTGGACGAGCACCCCGAGGTGGACGTGATCATCGTGGCCCGGGGCGGCGGCAGCGTGGAGGACCTGCTGCCGTTCTCGGACGAGGCGCTGGTGCGGCTGGTCGCGGCCGCCCGGACGCCGGTGGTCAGCGCGATCGGGCACGAGCCGGACCAGCCGTTGCTGGACTTCGTCGCCGACCTGCGCGCCTCCACTCCGACCGATGCCGCCAAACGGGTGGTGCCGGACGTCGGCGAGGAGCTGACGAAGGTCCTGACCCTGCGCGACCGGGCCCGGCGACAGGTGCTCGGCCGGGTCGACCGGGAGCAGCACGGGCTGGACGGGGTGCGCAGCCGCCCGGCGCTGGCCGCGCCGCACCGGATGCTGGACGGCCGCGGCCAGGAGGTGGGGGCCCTGCTGGAGCGGGCCCGGCGCACCCTCGGGCACCGGTTGGACCACGCGCAGAGCGACCTCGGGCACACCCTGGCCCGGGTGGTCGCCCTCTCCCCCGCCGCCACCCTGGAGCGCGGCTACGCGGTGCTGCAGCGCGCGGACGGCACGGTGGTGACCGATCCGGCGCAGGTGGCGGCGGGCGACGGGCTGCACGCCCGGGTGGCGGGCGGCGGCTTCGACGTGACGGCCGGCCCCCGGTCGTAGGAGCGCCGGCACGCGGCGCAGGCCGGTCGGGTGCATCCGGTCGCGCACGGCTGCGGCCGTTCTGTCGGCGCCAGCCCCTACGCTGGCTCCCATGGCTGAGCAGGAGCAGGTGGAGGCGGCGCCCCGGACGCCGGACGACGCGCTGGGGTACGAGCACGCCCGGGACGCGCTGCTGGAGGTCGTCCGGCAGTTGGAGAACGGCGGCACGTCGCTGGAGGAGTCGCTGGCGCTCTGGGAGCGCGGCGAGCAGCTGGCGAAGGTCTGCCAGCGGTGGCTGGACGGCGCCCGGGCCCGGCTGGACGCCGCGCTGGCCGCCGAGGAGGGCGGCTCCACCCAGGAGTGATGCGCGTCACACCACCCCGGGGAACAGTTGAAAGTTCACTTATGTTGGGATCAAGTGATCGGCGCCGCCGGTCGACCAGACGACCCCGTCCCGCATGAGGTGCAGACAAGCATGACCACCGACGCCCTGGTACTCGACGCCGCCGCTCAGGACCTGCTGTTCCGCGACGCCCGCACCGCGAACACCTTCACCGACGAGCCGGTCTCCGAGGAGCAGATCCAGGCCATCTACGAGCTGGTCAAGTTCGGCCCGACCGCCTTCAACCAGCAGCCGCTGCGCGTGGTCCTGGTCCGCTCCGCCGAGGGTCGCGAGCGCCTGGTCCAGCACCTGGCGGACGGCAACAAGGCGAAGACCGCCGCCGCCCCGCTGGTCGCCATCCTGGCCGTGGACAACGAGTTCCACGAGGAGCTGCCGACCCAGCTGCCGAGCTTCCCGCAGGCCAAGGACCTCTTCTTCACCGAGCGTCCGGTCCGCGAGTCCTCCGCGCTGCTGAACGGCGCCCTGCAGGCCGGCTACTTCATCGTCGGCGTGCGCGCCGCCGGCCTGGCCGCCGGCCCGATGACCGGCTTCAACGCCGAGGGCATCAACAAGGAGTTCTTCGCCGACGGCGAGCACTCGGTGCTGGCCGTGGTGAACATCGGCAAGCCGGGCGAGGACGCCTGGTACCCGCGTTCGCCGCGCCTGGCCTACGACGAGGTCGTCACCACCGTCTGACCGCCGGCACGCAGGAAGGGCCCGCACCGTTCGACCGGTGCGGGCCCTTCCGCGTGTTCCGCCGCCGCGGGGCGCGCGCTACTTGAGCGCCTGCGCCAGCTCGGCCAGCTCCTCGTACGAGGCGGTGCCGGTGAGCACCGTGGTGCCGCCGCCGTTCTGGAGGACGAGCGCGCGGGACTTGTCGCCCCGGACCCGCTCCCAGGCCTGCCCGGCCACGTCGGAGCTGCCGTCCGGCTCGCCGCCGGCCACCAGCGCGCCGACCAGCTTGTCGCGGGCGATGTCGCTCTGCTCGACCGCCGCGTACTGGCCCGCGGGGGTGACGAAGCCCAGGTGCCAGGCGTTGCCCCGGCCGCCGCCCAGCGCCGCCGGGTCGTACTTGACCGAGGTGGCCCGCCACTTGTCGGAGAGGCCCTCCGGGGAGAGCAGCGAGTAGGGCGCGGCGCGCTTCGCCGAGGCCGCGGCCACCTTGTACTCGACCGTGCGCACGCCGTCGCCGCCGGCGTCGTGCGGCAGGAACAGGTACCCGACCCAGACCACCAAACCGACGGCCAGCATCGACAGGACCATGTCCCGTACCGACTGCCGGCTCCTCATGCCCTTGCTCTCTCCAGCCACCCCCACATGGTGACTCATCCACCACGGGGCACCGCCACCCGGGGTGCCCACGTCCGGGTGATCCGGGGCGAACAGGCCGATTCCGGCCGGGGGTGGCGACCCGCGCCACAGACAGTCATCTCGTGGGCAGATACGATCGCAGGACCCTCACCACGGCGTTCGACCTGGCAGTAGTCGGGCGCTTACTGGCCGTCGCGTACAGAGAGGTAACGACGATGACCACGCAGTACCCGCACAATCTCCCCAGCGCCCTTGAGGTCGCGCCCGAGGCTCCGGACCGGAACCTCGCGCTCGAACTCGTCCGGGTCACCGAGGCGGCCGCGATGGCGGCCGGCCGCTGGGTCGGCCGTGGCGACAAGAACGGCGCCGACGGCGCCGCGGTCAAGGCCATGCGCACCCTCGTCTCCACCGTCTCCATGAACGGTGTCGTCGTCATCGGCGAGGGCGAGAAGGACGAAGCGCCGATGCTCTACAACGGCGAGCGGGTCGGCGACGGCACCGGCGCCGAGTGCGACGTCGCGGTGGACCCGGTCGACGGGACCACCCTCACCGCCAAGGGCATGAACAACGCCGTGGCCGTGCTGGCGGTGGCCGACCGGGGCACCATGTTCGACCCGAGCGCCGTGTTCTACATGGACAAGCTCGTGGCCGGCCCGGAGGCCGCCGAGTTCGTCGACATCACCGCCCCGGCGGCCGTCAACATCCGCCGGGTCGCCAAGGCCAAGGGCAGCGCCGTCGAGGACGTCACCGTGGTCATCCTCGACCGGCCGCGGCACGAGGGTCTGGTCCAGGAGATCCGCGAGGCGGGCGCCCGGATCAAGTTCATCTCCGACGGCGACGTGGCCGGCGCCATCATGGCGGCCCGCGAGGGCACCGGCGTCGACCTGCTGATGGGCGTCGGCGGCACCCCCGAGGGCATCATCGCGGCCTGTGCCATGAAGTGCATGGGCGGCGTGATCCAGGGCCGGCTGTGGCCCAAGGACGAGGCCGAGCGCCAGAAGGCCCTCGACGCGGGCCACGACCTGGACCGGGTGCTCACCACCGACGACCTGGTCAGCGGCGAGAACGTGTTCTTCGTCGCCACCGGGATCACCGACGGCGAGCTGCTGCGCGGCGTGCACTACCGCCAGGAGACCGCCACCACCAGCTCGCTGGTGATGCGCTCCAAGAGCGGCACCATCCGGGAGATCCACTCCACCCACAAGCTGTCCAAGCTGCGGGCGTACAGCGCGATCGACTTCGACCGGGCCAACTGAGCCGGCCCGGCCGCCGCGTTCCACCGCCCCGCGGCTTCGGCGAAATCCCCCTTCGCCGAAGCCGCGGGGCGTTCGCGTACCGCGGGGCGTTCGCCCGCCGTGCGTCACCGGGCCGGGGTACGTGAACGCCCCGCCCAGCCCGCGCTCAGGCCCTCCTCAGCCGGCGATCCGGCTGCGGGCCGCCGGGATCCGGGCGGCCTCGTGCAGATCCGTCTCCCGCCGCCGCCGGCGGGCCAGCACCACCCGGCGCTCGGCGGCCGTCAGCCCGCCCCACACCCCGTACGGCTCCGGCTGCGCCAGCGCGTGCTCCCGGCACTCCAGCAGCACCGGGCAGCGCGCACAGACCTGCTTCGCCTGTTCCTCGCGCGAGAGCCGGGCCGCCGTCGGCTCCTTGGAAGGGGCGAAGAACAGCCCCACCTCGTCCCGCCGGCAGGCCGCGCCGGTGTGCCAGGGATTGTCGTCGCCCTGCGACTGGGCGGCCGGCGGGCGCTCCAGCACCTGGGCGGCGGCGACGGGCGAAGTGGTGCGGGACTCGATCGGATGCAGCACGGCCGTACTCCTGACGAGGCTCTCGGACACGGGGAAGCTCGCTCCCCTGCCCGGCTGCGAGCCCCCGCTCTTCACCCCCCGGGCCGGCCTCAGGCCGCCTCCGGTGCGCAGCCGTACAAGAAGCGATGTGCGAGAGGAACTACCCCGCCGCACCGCGATTCATGCACACTGCACGCAATCGACTACAGCCTGCACTCGCCGCAACGCCGAGTGCCCGGGCGGGAGTTGCTCCCGCCCGGGCACTCGTCCCCGGCGGCCCTAGTCGGCGCCGAGCTGCTTGCGCACCCATTCCTTGAGCTTCTTGCCCTTGCGCGGCTTGGCCTCGCAGCCCCCGAACACCGCGACTCCCTTGACCCGGACGACCGGCGCGTACGGGTCGGCGGCGGTCTGCTCCTTGACGTCGAAGCCGCCGAAGATGCCGACCCCGCTGCCGTGCAGACTGACGTTCTCCGGCACCTTGATCTCGACGCCGCCGAACATGGCGATCACCTCGATCTCCACCTCGGGCGACTCGAAGACGGCGTCGGTCAGGTCGATCTCGACCCCGCCGAACGCCGCGACCGCCCGCAGGTGCGAGCCGACCCGCCAGCGGCCCCGGCGGGACGCCCCACCGAAGATCGCCACCATGGTCGGCGCCTCCTGACGGGCCGGCAGCCGCACCGGGCCGGACGGCCGGTGGTGGTCAGAAGCGCCCAGCGGGGCCTTCTCGAAGGAGATCGACCGGTGCGCGGGGAGGTCGCGGGTGAGCGGCACGAGGTCGCCCAGCGTCTTGGCCCCGTACGCGGCCTCGATCCGCTCGGCGTGCTCGTCCACGTTCAGCCGGCCCTCGGCGTAGGCGTCGCGCAGCAGCTCCGCGACCCGCTCGCGGTCGGCGTCCGAGGCCCGCATCTCGGCCTCCGCGACCGGGGCCCGGTCGGTGCGGACGGGAGCCTCGGCCCCCGGCTTGGTCATGGGTACGGGCGACTGCCCCTGGTCGTCCTGCGACGGCGAGTTGTCCACGGGCCAAGCCTAGTCAACCGGGCAAGTCCCGTACGCGTGTCCGAGTGACCCCGGTCACGCAGGCTGACCTGTCCGCGTGCGACGTTTCCGCGGGACCTACCCTTGAGGGTGCTTCGCCGACGCAGCCGGATCACTGGAACACTAAGGACCGCCCCCATGGCTCCCACGCCGGATTTCGAGTACAGCGACCTCCTCCCCCTGGGCGCTGACCCGACCCCGTACCGCAAGCTGACCTCCGAGGGTGTCTCCACCTTCGAGGCCGGCGGTCGCACCTTCCTCCAGGTCGAGCCCGAGGCCCTGCGGCTGCTCACCGCCGAGGCGATGCACGACATCTCGCACTACCTGCGCCCCGCCCACCTCGCCCAGCTGCGACGCATCCTGGACGACCCGGAGGCCAGCCCCAACGACCGCTTCGTCGCGCTGGACCTGCTGAAGAACGTCAACATCTCGGCCGGCGGCATCCTGCCGATGTGCCAGGACACCGGTACCGCGATCGTCATGGGCAAGCGCGGCCAGAACGTGCTGACCACCGGCGGCGACGAGAGCGCGATCGCGCGCGGCGTCTACGACGCGTACACCAAGCTCAACCTGCGCTACTCCCAGATGGCCCCGGTGACCATGTGGGACGAGAAGAACACCGGCAACAACCTGCCGGCCCAGATCGAGCTGTACGCGACCGACGGCGACGCCTACAAGTTCCTGTTCATGGCCAAGGGCGGCGGCTCGGCCAACAAGTCGTACCTGTACCAGGAGACCAAGGCGATCCTGAACGAGGCCAGCATGCTCTCGTTCCTGGAGCAGAAGATCCGCTCGCTCGGCACCGCCGCCTGCCCGCCGTACCACCTGGCCATCGTGATCGGCGGCACCAGCGCCGAGTTCGCGCTGAAGACCGCCAAGTACGCCTCCGCGCACTACCTGGACAACCTGCCGACCGAGGGCAACGCCCGCACCGGCCACGGGTTCCGCGACCTGGAGCTGGAGGCCAAGGTCACCGAGCTCACCCAGAAGATCGGCATCGGCGCGCAGTTCGGCGGCAAGTACTTCTGCCACGACGTGCGCGTCGTCCGCCTGCCGCGCCACGGCGCCTCGCTGCCGGTCGCGATGGCCGTCTCCTGCTCGGCCGACCGCCAGGCGCTGGGCAAGATCACCGCCGAGGGCGTCTTCCTGGAGCAGTTGGAGACCGACCCGGCGAAGTACCTGCCGGACACCACCGACGCACACCTCGACGACGACGTGGTGCGCATCGACCTCGACCAGCCGATGTCCGCGATCCGCAGCGAGCTGTCCAAGTACCCGGTCAAGACCCGGCTCTCGCTCACCGGCACGCTGGTGGTCGCGCGCGACATCGCGCACGCCAAGATCAAGGAGCGCCTGGACGCCGGCGAGGGCATGCCCAAGTACCTCCAGGACCACCCGGTCTACTACGCCGGCCCGGCCAAGACCCCCGAGGGCTTCGCCTCCGGCTCCTTCGGCCCCACCACGGCCGGCCGGATGGACTCCTACGTCGACCAGTTCCAGGCGGCCGGCGGCTCGATGGTCATGCTCGCCAAGGGCAACCGCAGCAAGCAGGTCACCGACGCGTGCGCCGCGCACGGCGGCTTCTACCTCGGCTCCATCGGCGGGCCGGCCGCCCGCCTGGCCCAGGACTGCATCAAGAAGGTCGAGGTGCTGGAGTACGCCGAGCTGGGCATGGAGGCCGTCTGGCGCATCGAGGTCGAGGACTTCCCGGCCTTCGTCGTGGTGGACGACAAGGGCAACGACTTCTTCCGCGAGACCACCGAGGGCCCGCTGATCACCAGCCTGCGGGTGCGCTCCAAGGAGTAGCCCGCGCCGGCTCCCGCCCGCACCGCACTCGGCACGCACCGCCTTCAGCACGCACCGCCCCGGCCGCGAACTCCGCGACCGGGGCGGTCCTGCGTCCGGGGCACCCCGGGCGCCCCGACCGGCGCTCAGGCGTCGAAGTCGTACTCCAGCACGTAGGACGCCGCGTCGAGCGTCATCTCGTTGAGCTCGACGACCTGCCCCTCGTCGGCGAAGGCGGTGCGGCAGATCAGGATGACCGGGGTGCCCGCCGAAAGCTCCAGCCGGGCGCCCTCCTCCGCGCTGGGCATCCGCGACCGGACCTCCTCCCGGAAGTGCACCGGCTTGGCGCCGATCTCGGCGAGGCGGGCGTAGGTGCCGCCCGGCCCGGTGTCCTCACGGGTGATCGCCGTCCCGGCGACCAGGCCGGCCGGCAGGTAGGACGTGGACAGCAGCACCGGCTTGCCGTCCAGCACGAACCGTCTGTGCCGCACGCACATCGGTGCCCCCGGGTCGACCCCGAGCACCCGTGCCACGTGCTCGGGCGCCCCCTGCTCGGTGACCGACACCTGGTCCACGACCAGCGTCCGGTTGTCGATGTCCGCCGACCATATCGACCGCCCCGACCCCCACTGCCCCTGGGCGAGCCGCTGGATCCCGCGCCGCCGCAGCGGCCGGAAGTCCCGGACGAAGACCCCCGCGCCCTTGCGCGCCTCGGCGATGCCCTCGCTCTGCAGGACGCCGAGCGCCTGGCGGGCGGTCATCCGGGCCACGCCGTAGGTGTCCATGAGGTCGTTCTCGCCGGGCAGCCGGTCGCCCGCGCGGTACTCGCCGGTGTCGATGGCCGCCTTGAGCGTGTCGGCGATCCGCTGGTACTTGGGCTGTTTCCCGCCGCTGCTGCCGACCATCGCCTGCTCCCTCGTCCTCGCCAGAATCGTAGGCGCCCGCGGCCGCCGGTAAGCCGGTATGACCGGTCAGGCCGTTGACATCTCTAGAGATATTAGCTTCTCTAGAGATGCTGGGTAGTCGCCGAGCAGAACACAGGCACCGACAGCGACCAGGACCGGCGCCTCCACCGCCGCGTCCGCACCAGAGCAAGGAGCACTGCGGTGAGCACCCGTAAGCGCAACGCCGCGGCCTACCGACCGCGTGTGGGTGAACTCGTCCTCGACACCAGGACCGGACGCACCGGCATCTACATGGACACCCTCGGCGGAGAGCACTACCTGCGGCCCCCGGGCGGCGGCTGCGAGTGGACCGCCCCGCCCGACCGCGTCGGCCCGGCACCGGACCCGTCCCCCGACGACCCCGGACCCGGCCCCGAACCCGCACCCGACCGCCCCGCGCTGGAGAACCGGGCCCGGCTGAGCGCCCGGCTCGCGGCCCGCAACCGGGACTCCCGCCTCAACGAGAGCCGGGTCGCGTGACGGGCCGCCGCGGGCGGGCGCCCCGGGCGGCGATCGGATCCGGCCACCGGCGACGGCCCGGAGAACGCGGACGGGCCGCCCACCACGGAGGTGGGCGGCCCGGATCCGGGGCTGCGGCCGCTACGGGCGGCTGTTGATCACACCGAACGGCTCGTAGGGCTTGTCCGACTTCTCGTCGGTGTGCTCCGGCTCGGCGACCTCGCCGCCCATGAGCTCCTGCGGGTCGACGTGCGCCTCGTCGGCCGGGACGATGTGGCCGGCGACGTTGGCCGCCGCCTCGTCCACCACCTGGGCGTCCGCGGTGCGGTCCGCGGCGGCGGGCGAGGTGGTCTCCGGCTCGGCCGACGGTGTCACAGTGCTGGTGGGCTCGTTCTCGGCCATGGAGTGGTTGCCTTTCAAGTCATCGGGATTCGCTCGCGCCCGACCGAACTCGACCCAGGCGCCCGGACAGTATCGTTGGAGCCGCTAAATGTCCTATAAACATCGCGCCGCTTGTGCTGTTCTCCAGTGTTTGCAGCCGTCCGCCTAAGCTGATGCACCGCAGCGGGACCGCCGAACGCCCCGCGCGTCGCGCCTGCCGTCACAGGTCATCGGGGGAAATTCATGGAGCCTCAGGAAACGCCGCACGGCAACACGCTGCGCTTCCAGGTGCTCGGTCCGGTGCAGGCGCGGCGCGGCCAGGAGGCCTTGGCACTCGGGTCCCCGCAACAGCAGGCGGTACTGACCTGTCTGCTGCTGCAACAAGGCCGGCTGGTCACCACGCAGGACCTTGTCGACGGGATCTGGGGAGAAAGGCCCCCACCGCAGGCAATCGCCGCATTGCGGACTTATGTTTCCCGTCTGCGTACCGTCATCGAGCCCCATCGGGAGGTCCGCGCACCCGCCGCGGTCCTCGTGTCCCTGCCCGACGGATACGCCTTGCGGATCTCCTCCGACGCTTTGGATCTGGCGGTCTTCGAGAGCACCGTTTCCGAAGCCGCCACCGCCCGGGCCGACGGCGATCTGGTCGAGGCGCACCGGTTGCTGGTCTCGGCCCTCTCGCTCTGGAGCGGGCGCGCGCTGGCCGGCGTGCCCGGACCGTACGCCGAGACCCAGCGCCTGCGCCTGGCGGAGCGCCACGTCTCGGTCTGGGAGGAGCGGTGCGCGGCCGCGCTGGAGATCGGCCTGCACACCGAGGTGGTCGCCGAGCTGAGCTCGCTCACCGCCGAACACCCGCTGCGGGAACGGCTGCGCGAACTCCTGATGCTCGCGCTCTACCGCTGCGGCCGCCAGGCGGAGGCGCTCGGCGTCTACACGGACACCCGGAAGCTGCTGATCGAGGAGCTCGGCGTCGAACCGGGTGCGGGCCTGTCCTCCATGCACGCCCGGATCCTGGCCGGCGACCCCACGCTCACCGCGCCCGGCCCGCCCCGGCCCACGACCTCCGGCAGCCGCGAGGAGTCACCCGCCCACGCCCCGGCCCCGGCCCAGTTGCCCGCCGACGTCTCGGACTTCAGCGGCCGCGCCGGCCTGGTCGCCGAACTCCGGGCGGTCCTGCAGGGCGCGACCGGCCAGGCCGTGGTGGTGACCTCCCTCGCGGGCATCGGCGGTGTCGGGAAGACGACCCTCGCCGTCCACGTGGCGCACAGCGTCCGGGGCGACTTCCCGGACGGCCAGCTCTACGTCGACCTGCGCGGCGCGGGCGCGTCGCCCGCCGACCCGGCCGTCGTGCTGGGCGACTTCCTGCACTCGCTGGGCGCCACCGAAGTCCCGGACTCGCTGGAGCAACGGGCCGCGCTGTACCGGTCCCTGCTGGCCAACCGCCGCATGCTCATCCTGCTCGACAACGCCCGGGACGCCGACCAGCTGCAGCCGCTGATCCCCGGCGTCTCGGGCAGCGCCGTCCTCGCCACCAGCCGCTCCCGGCTGGCCGGGATCCCCGGCGCCCACCTGGTCGACGTCGAGGAGCTGACCCCGGCCGAGGCCCTGGCGCTCTTCTCCGCCATCGTGGGCGAACAGCGGGTGGCCGCCGAGCCGGAGGCGGCCCTGGCCGTCGTCACCTCGTGCGGTTTCCTGCCGCTCGCCGTCCGGATCGCGGCGGCCCGGCTCGCCAGCCGGCCGCGATGGAGCGTCTCCGACCTCGCCCGCCGCTTAGCGGACCAACGGCGGAGGCTCGACGAGCTTCAGCTGGGCAACCTCGCGGTGGAGACGACCATCGGCCTCGGCTACGGACAGCTGCGGCCGGACGAGGCCCGGGCGTTCCGGCTGCTCTCGCTGGTGGACTCGCCCGACCTGCCGCTCGACGCGGCGGCCGCCCTGCTCGGCGAGGACGAGCCGCGCGCCGAGCAGCTGACCGAGGCGCTGGTCGAGGCGAACATGCTGGAGTGCTTCACCCCGGGGCGCTACCGCTACCACGACCTGCTGCGGCTCTACGCCCAGCGGCAGAACGAGAAGTCCGCCGACACCGAGGAGCAGCAGCAGGCGGTGCTCCGTCTGCTGCATCACCTGCTGCCGACCATGCGCAACGCCGCGCGCCTCATCGAACCCGACGACCAGCTGTTCGAGCCGCTGGACGAACTCACCGCCGCCGGTCTCGACCTGCCGGACGACGCCCGGGCCCAGCAGTGGCTCCGGGCCGAGGTCGGCATGCTGCTGAGCACCGTGGAGGCGGCGCTGGGCGGCCCGTCGGCGCTGCTGCGGCCCGCGCTGGACCTGTTGATCACGCTCAACAGCATCGTCGAGGACCCGACGCACGCCGCCCGGGCCCGCCGGCTGCTGGAGATCGCCGACGCCAACGCCCAGTCGCACGGCGATGCCCAGGCGCTCGCCCGGGTCCACTTCGCGCTGGGCACCCTGGAGTACTTCGCCAACAACTTCCAGGGCGCCGAGCGCTCCCTGCGGGCGAGCCTCTCGCTCCAGGACCCCGACGACG
This sequence comes from Kitasatospora sp. NPDC058218, assembly GCF_042882445.1. NCBI lineage: Bacteria > Bacillati > Actinomycetota > Actinomycetes > Kitasatosporales > Streptomycetaceae > Kitasatospora > Kitasatospora sp. NPDC058218. Next base: position 100,353 of record NZ_JBHVWC010000020.1, read on the forward strand.
TGACGGTGATGCGGTCCATGGTGGCCAACACCCTGGGCATCATCCTGAGTCTCGCCAACCGCGGGGACGAGGCGCTGCCGTTCTTCGAGCAGGCGCTCGGCATCAGCCGGGTCGTCGGCGCCCCGATCGGCGAGGCGCGCCTGCTCGGCAACATCGCCCGGGCCCAGCTGGACGTCGGCAAGAGCACGGAGGCCGTGCGGTCGGTGGAGGAGGCCGTCGCCACGGCGCGGCGCTCGGCCAACGGCCCCTGTCTGGCGGACACCCTGTACCAACTCGGGGTGGTGCTGTCGTCCACCGGGTCACCCGGCGAGGCGGTCGCCCACCTCCGGGAGGCGCACGCGCTCTACCAGTCCCAGCAGAACCGGCTCCGCGAGGGCTACGCGCTCGCCCGGCTCTCGGTGAGCCTGCTGGCGAGCCACCGGACGGCCGAGGCCGCGGAGGCGGCGGGCGAGTCGCTGGTGATCGCCCAGGAGATCGACGGCGCCTACTGCCAGGGCCTGGCCAACGCCGCGCTGGGCGAGGCGCTGCTCGGCCTCGCGCAGCCCGCGCGCGGGCTGGCCTGTCTGCGCGAGGCCCACGCGGTCTTCACGCGGCTCGGTGTGCCGGAGGCCTCCCCCGTGGCGGACCTCATCTCCCAGCAGCACACCGAGCCCTTCCCTCCCCCCGCGCCGTAGGCCCCGCACTCCCCCGTGCTTCCCCCGTGGAGGCCTTCCCCCGTGCGTTCGGTGCTCCCGCAGCCCCCCGGCTGCGGGAGCACCCTCAACGCTTCCCCGGCGCTGGACTCCACTGTGCACCGGGCCGATTGACGTTCGATAAACGTCGGCTTGTCAGCCGGGGATCGGGCATCACCGCAGGTCAGAGGGGTGACCCGGCGGTGGCGTGCGGCGTGCGGCCGCCCGCCGCACCACCCCCTCCGCACCCTCGTGCTTCCGCAAGCCGGGCCACAGCACCCCAACCGTCACGAGTTGGCCGGAAAGGGACCCCACGGCGCAGTGATCACGCATATTCTCAGATTCCAGTACACACACGAGTGCACTTGTCCGGCGGAGCATCCGGAAACCGGAAACGGCAGCGCGGCGGCGCTCCCGCAGTGCAGAGTGTCTCTGTGCAAAGTGTCAGCGTGCAGTCAGTGTGACGCGGGGAGCGTGACGTACCGCCACCGGCAGCGGGCCGGCGGGGCAACGCGGGCGCCGGGAGGACGGCGGGCCGGCCTCGTCCGGCCGACCGGAGGCCCGGGTGGAAAGGTGCCTCTCAATCGTGACGACCGGACAGATATCCGACCCGTTCCCCCTCGACGAGGACGCGGACGGCGACGACGGGCCCGACGTCCTGCGTCGTCGTGCCGAGCGGGCCCTGCAGGCCGTCGCCTTCGACACCATCGGCGCCGGTTACGCCGAGGCCTTCCCCGCCAAGGGCGGCCAACTCGCCTGCGGCCGCCGACTGCTCGCCCGGCTCGAACCGGGCGCCGCCGTCCTGGACGTCGGCTGCGGCACCGGCGATCCGACCGTCCGGCAGCTGACCGCCGCCGGCATGCGCGTCACCGGCACGGACCTTTCGGACGTCATGCTCACCCTGGCCCGCGAGGCGGCGCCCGGCGGGCCGTTCGCCCCCGCCTTCCACCGCATCGACATGTACGACCTGGCCACCGAGCGCGCCGACCGGGCCTGGAACGTCCCCGCCCTGGGCCCACGGGGCCACGGCGGGTTCGCCGCCGTCACCGCCTTCTTCTCCCTCATCCTCCTCCCCCAGGACGAGATCCCCACCGTGCTGACCCGGCTGCGCGCACTCCTGCGGCCCGGCGGGCTGCTGGCGCTCGGTATGGTCGAGGCGGACCTGGACCACGTCCCGCTGCCGTTCCTCGGGCGGGAGCTGCGGATCAGCGGGTATCTACGGGAGGATCTGGAACGGGTCCTGGTGGAGTCCGGGTTCGCCGTCGAGGAGCAGTCGGGGCATCCGTACGCGCCGGCCAGCACCTCGCTGCCGCCGGAGGAGCAGCTGTTCCTGTGCTGCCGACGCGTCGGCTGACCGTTCGCCACACCCTCCGACAGACCGTCCACCAGACCAGAAGAGCCACCACTCCCCACCAATCCCAGGACAGGCAGCCGTGCGCGACCAGCTCAAACCCGAGGCCGGACAGCCGCCTGCCCTCCCGGGCCAGCGCCGCCCGTCGCCGGCCCCGGAGGCCGGCGACGGACAGGCCGGCGACGAGCAGGCCGGACCCGGGCCGAGCCCGGTCGAGCGGCTCGCCACCGCGCAGCCCACCACCGCACAGGTGACCGCCGGGCCGCGCGCGAACGAGCCGGGCTGCGACAAGCAGTCCGCCGCCGGGCGGACCGCCACCGGACAGGTCGCCGAGCGGCTCGCCTACCTCGACTCCGCCACCCGGCGGATCAACAGCGCCCTCGACCTGGCCGCGACGCTGCGCAACATCTGCCGGGTCCTCGTGCCGACCCTCGCCGACGCCGCCGTCGTGCACCTGCGCGACCCGCTGCCCAACGTCGAGCGCGAGCCCGGCTTCCCCGACGAACTGCGGATCCACCACAGCCTCGGCACCCGGCTCGGCCGCCGCGGCCGGCCGACCACCGGCTCCGACCACCGCGGCTCCCGCTACGGCACCCGGTACGGCTCGCGCTCGACCGCCGACACCGGGCCCGCCACCCCGGTCACCCGGGGCGGGGCGCTCGCGCACACCCTGCTCAGCCGCCGCCCCGCCGAGGCCGCCGTCCTCGGCGCCGCCACGCCCGCTACCGGCACCGGCACCGGCACCGGCACCGACCGGACCACCGAGCTGCTGCGCGAGCTGTACGGCGCGCGCGGGCTGGCCCGGCTCGCCCCGGGCTCCTCGGTGCTCGCCCTGCCACTGCGCGGGCGCAAGGCCGTCCTGGGCCTGCTGGTGCTGATCCGCCGACCGCCCGAGAAGACCGGCCGCCCCAGCTTCGACGCCACCGACACCGCCACCGCCGCCCACCTCGCCACCCAGGCCGGGCTCGCCGTCGACACCGCCCTGCGGTACGCCCGCGAGTGGGAGATAGCCAACGAGCTGCAGCGCAGCATGCTGCCGCTGCGCCTGCCCCAGCCGCACGGTGTCCGGCTCGCCCAGCGCTACCTGCCCGGCGAGCGCGGCGCGCAGGTCGGCGGGGACTGGTACGACGCCGTGCCGCTGCCCGGCAACCGGGTGGCGCTGATCGTCGGCGACGTGATGGGCCACTCGCTGACCTCGGCCGCCATCATGGGCCAACTGCGCACCAGCGCCCAGACCCTGGCCGCCCTCGACCTGCCCCCGCACGAGGTGCTCTACCACCTGGACGAACAGGCCCAGCGGCTCGGCCGCGAACAGCACCTGGCCACCTGCGTGTACGCGGTCTACGACCCGATCGCCAACCGGGTGGTGATCGCCAACGCGGGACACGTCCCGCCGGTGCTCGTCCGGCCGGACGGCACGGCCGAGTTGCTGGAGCTGGATTCGGGCGCGCCGATCGGCGTCGGCGGGGTCGACTTCAACTCCGTGGAGCTGCCCGCCCCGCCCGGCTCCGCCCTGCTGCTCTTCACCGACGGCCTGGTGGAGACCCGCAACCGCCCGCTGAGCGACGGGTTGGAGCTGCTCCGCGCCCGGCTGGCCGCCACCCAGCGGCACACCCCCGAGCAGCTCTGCCAGGAGGCGCTGCGGATCCTGCCGCCGGGCGACCGCGGCGACGACATCGCCCTGCTGGCCGCCTGCTTCGACGGCATCCCGGCCGGGGACGTCGCGCACTGGTACCTCCAGCCGCGCAACGAGACGCCCGGCCGGGCCCGCCGGCTGGCCGCCCACACGCTGCGCCGCTGGGGGCTCGAAGAGCTCAGCGAGGCAACCGAGTTGATGGTCAGCGAGCTGGTCACCAACGCCGTCCAGCACGCCACCCGGCCGGTCACCCTGAGCCTGGTCCGCACTTCGCGGCTGCGCTGCGAGGTCGGCGACGACAGCCCGCTGCTGCCCCGCCCGCGGCGCACCGGGCCGGAGGACGAACGCGGGCGCGGGCTGCAGATAGTGGCCAGGTGCGCCGAGCGCTGGGGTGCCACCCGGCTCGGCACCGGCAAGGTGGTCTGGTTCGAGCAGCGGCTGCCGTAGGGCGCCCCGGTACCCCGGCCCGAGGGCGCCCGGCCGAGGGCCGGGCGCCCGCTCGGCAGGCCGGGTCAGACCCGCTCCGGCTCCTTCGCCGGCGCGGCCCCGCCCGCCGTCCCGGTCCCCGCCCGGCCCGTGCCCGCGCCCTCGCGCTCGGACCGCTCCGCGTCCAACCGGGCCATCAGCTGCTCGCCCTCCATGTCGACCCGCGGCACCACCTTCTCCAGGCGCTTCGGGAACCACCAGGCCGCCCCGCCGAACAGCGCCATCGCGGCCGGCACCAGCGCCATCCGCACCACGAAGGCGTCCACCAGCACGCCCACCGCCAGCGCGAAGCCGATCGGCTGGACGATCGGGTCGTGGCCGAAGACGAAGCTGCCGAAGACCGCGACCATGATCAGTGCGGCCGCCGTGACCACCCGCGCACCGTTCTTCACCCCGGCGACCACCGCGTCCCGCGGCGCCATGCCGTGCACGTGGTGCTCCTTCATCCCGGAGACCAGGAACAGCTCGTAGTCCATCGCCAGCCCGAACAGCACCGCGATCAGCAGGATCGGCACGAAGCTCACCACCGGTCCCACCTTCGGCACGTCGATCAGCCCGTCCAGCCAGCCCCACTGGTAGACGGCGACCACCGCGCCGAGCGAGGCCGTGATGCTGAGCAGGAAGCCGGCCACCGCCTTGAGCGGCACCAGGATCGAGCGGAAGGCCAGCCCCAGCAGCACCAGCGCGATGCCGCCGATCACCGCCACGAAGGGCGGCAGCGCGTCGCCGAGCTTGGCGGAGACGTCGATGTTGGCGGCCGTGGTGCCGGTGACGTCGATCCGCGCGCCGGTCGAGGCCTGCAGTCCCGCGCGCTGGTCGCGGATCTCCTCGACCAGCTTCCTGGTGTCGGCGTGGTCCGGACCGGTGGTCGGGATGACGGTCAGCAGGGCCGTGCCGCTCGGCCCGTCGACGGTCGGCGGGAGCAGCGTCCGCACCCCGTCGAGGGTGCCGAGCCGCTCGGCCACGCCCTGCACGGCCCGCTCCGGCTGCGGCGCGCCCGCGGCGTCGACGACGACCACCAGCGGTGCGTTGAAGCCGGGGCCGAAGCTCTCGCCGATCCGGTCGTACGCGGTGCGGGCGTCGGTCCCGGCGGCCTGTGAGCCGCCGCCCGGCAGGCCGAGGCTGAGGCTCGCGGCCGGCACCGCGAGCGCGGCCAGCGCGGCGAGCCCGGCGAGCAGCACGGCCAGCGGGCGGCGCACCACGAACGTCGCCCAGCGCTCGCCCAGGGTCGTCCGGCCGGGGGCCTCCAGCGCCCGCCGCCAGACCGGCAGCCGGTCGATGGCGCGGCCGGCGAAGCCGAGCAGCGCGGGCAGCAGGGTGATCGCGACGAGCACCGCCACCACCACGGCGCCGGAGGCGGACAGGCCCATCACGGTCAGGAACGGCACGCCCGCGACGGCGAGCCCGGCGAGCGCGACCACCACGGTCAGACCGGCGAAGACCACCGCGCTGCCGGCCGTGGCGTTGGCCCGGGCGGCCGCCTCCGCCGGCTCCAGGCCCTCGGCGAGGTGCCGGCGGTGCCGGGAGAGGACGAACAGGGCGTAGTCGATGCCGACCGCGAGGCCGACCATCAGGGCCAGCACCGGCGCGGTGGTGATGATCTCGAACGAGCCGGAGAGGGCCAGCAGCGCGGCCATCGCCACGCCGACGCCGAGCAGGGCGGTCAGCAGCGGCAGCCCGGCGGCGACCAGCGAGCCCAGGGTGATCACCAGGACCACCCCGGCCACCATCAGGCCGACCGCCTCACCGCCGTCGACCTGCGCCATCTTGTTGTACGCGTCGCCGCCGAAGGCGACCGTCAATCCGGCGGCGCCGGCCGGACCGGCGGCCTCCCGCACCGCGTCGCGCTGCTGATCGGTGACGTCCGCGAGCGGGCGGTCGAAAGAGACCAGGGCCAGCGCGACCCGGCCGTCCGGGGAGATCGCACCGGTGGCGTACGGGTCGGGCACGGCCGCGACACCGGGGACGGCGGCGATCCGGCCGACCGCCCCGGTGACGGCCCCGGCCGCCTCCGCGGCGGCGATGCCGCCGGGCTCCGGGGCGGTGAAGACCACCTGCGCCGAGCCGTGGCCCTGCTCCGGGAAGGTGCCCTTGATCCGGTCGAGGGTGGTCTGCGCCTCGGTGCCGGGCACCTTGAACTCGTCGCTGGTCTTGCCCGCGAAGGCCCCGGCGGCGCCGCCGACCGCGATCAGCACGGCGATCCAGACGGCGAGCACGGCGCGCCTTCGACGGAAGCAGAAGCGGCCCAGGCGGTACAGGTACGTGGCCATGAGTGAACCCTCGATCACGTCGGTCGGCGGGCAGGTGCCCGAACAGGTCGGACTCCACCGTACGACCAACTTTGTCACCTGACAAAGTTGGTCGACATAATCGATCGACAGATTCGTCCGACCGGGTTACTTGACCGTGGCGCTACCCTGGCCCAATGGCACACGTCCCCGCCTCCGAAAGACGCCCGCAACTGGTCCGGGCCGCCATCGACCTGATGACCCGCGAGGGCGTCGCCGCCGGCAGCACCCGGGCGATCGCGGCCGAGCTCGGCGTGGCACAGGCGACGGTGCACTACACCTTCGGCACCAAGAAGGACCTCTACCGCGCCGTGGTCGAGCAGCTGACGGCCGACTTCGTCGGTCAGGTGCGCGACGCCGCACCGGGCGACGGGCCCTTCGGCGAGCAGATCCGGGCCATGGTGCACGCGCTCTGGGCCGGTGCCACCGGCGAGGAGGGGCGCTGCGTCCTGCTCGACGAGTTCGCGGCGCTGGCGCTGCGCGACCCCGATCTGCAGGACATCATGCGCGCGCTGCAGCACGAGATCGAGAGCACCGCCTCGCAGATGCTCGAAGCGCTCGCCGACGCCCACGGGCTGGAGCTGGCACTGCCCGCGCGCGACATCGCCACGCACTTCCTGACCGGCTTCGACGGGCTGACCGACCGCTACCTGGTGCTGCGCCGCGGCGGCGAGCAGCCGGACACCGAGGCGCTGCGGGCGCTGGACCTGCTGGTCGCCACCACGATCGGGCTCTGCCTGGGCTCGGCGGCGCGGGTCGGCTGACCCGGGGCCGCGAGCGCCGCCCGACCGGGCACGGGAGCATCCCGGCGCCCGGCCCTCGTGCGCACGGCAGGATCGGCCGGACCGGACCTACTCGACGATCCGGACCGGCAGCTCCGCCAGCACCTCGCGCAGCGAGGCCGCGAAGCGGTCGTACTCCGCGCTGCGGGCCGAGCCCGGCCGGGTGGCGAGCCCGATCCGGCGCCCGGGCGGCGGGGCGGCGAAGCGGACGGCGGCCAACCGGTCGGTGCGGCCCGCCTCGACGTCCAGCGCGGTGGCGGGCAGCAGGGTGACGCCGAGCCCGCCGGCCACCAGCTGGACCAGGGTGGAGAGCCCGGCCGCCCGGGTGGTGGAGCCGCCGAGGTCGGCGCCGACCTCGCGGCAGATGTCCAGGGCCTGGTCGCGCAGGCAGTGGCCCTCCTCCAGCAGCAGCACCTCCAGGTCGAGCAGCACGTCGCGCGAGACGTCGATCCGCCCGGCGAGCGCGTGCCCGGGCGGGGTGACCAGCACGAAGTCCTCGTCGAAAAGCGGGATGTCCCGGGTGGGCGAGACCCCGCCGGCCGGGAGCGCGAGCAGCAGGACGTCCAGCCGGCCGGCGGCCAGCCCCTCCAGCAGCGAGGGCGTGCGCTCCTCGTGGACGTGCAGCTCCAGCTCCGGGTAGCGGTCGCGGACCAGTCGCAGCACGGTGGGCAGCAGGTACGGGGCGACGGTCGGGATGACGCCGAGGTGCAGCGGGCCGGTGAACGGGCGGCGGGCGGCCTCGACCTCCTCGGTCAGCGACTGCAGCGAGGCGAGCACCCGGCGCGAGTGTTCGAGCACGCGCTCCCCCAGCGGAGTGATGATCACCTTGCGTGTCGTACGCTCGACCAGCTGCGCGCCCAGCGACTCCTCCAGCGCCGCGACCGCCCCGGACAGGGCCGGCTGACTGGTCCCGGTGGCGGCCGCCGCCTCCCGGAAGTGCCGGTGCTCGGCCACCGCGACGAAGGCCTTGAGCTGCGCGACCGTCGGTGTACGGAGACTCCGGGGTGTGGCGCTTCCCACAGCGGCTTCGGGTTTGCGCGAAGCGCCCTTGCGGGGCTTGGGCCGGGAGGGTGGCGTAGGGGTATTGATAACTCTCTCCGATCAGACACATCGAGTGTAGCTATTTCCCTGATCAGTCCACGATGTGGAATCGTGGAAGCCGTTCCGCAATCCGGACAAACCCCTCTCACTTCAGGAGAAGCGAACGTGCTCACGATCGGTGACAAGTTCCCCGAGTTCGAACTCAACGCCTGCGTCGACCTGGACGCCGCGAACGCCTTCGCCGAGATCAACCACAAGTCCTACGAGGGCAAGTGGAAGATCGTCTTCTTCTGGCCGATGGACTTCACCTTCGTCTGCCCGACCGAGATCGCCGCGTTCGGCAAGCTGAACGAGGAGTTCGCGGACCGCGACGCCCAGATCCTCGGCGTCTCCGGCGACTCCGAGTTCGTGCACCACGCCTGGCGCAAGGACCACAAGGACCTGCGCGACCTGCCCTTCCCGATGCTGGCCGACGTCAAGCACGACCTGATGCGCGCCTGTGGCGTCGAGGGCGCGGACGGCACCGCCCAGCGCGCGGTCTTCATCGTCGACCCGAACAACGAGATCCAGTTCGTCATGGTGACCGCCGGCTCCGTCGGCCGTAACCCCAAGGAGGTCCTGCGGGTGCTGGACGCCCTGCAGACCGACGAGCTGTGCCCGTGCAACTGGACCAAGGGCGAGGACACCCTCGACGCCCAGGCCCTGCTGGCCGGCTGACCGACATGGCTCTCGACGACCTGAAGTCCGCCCTCCCGGACTACGCCAAGGACCTCAAGCTCAACCTGAGCGCGGTCATCGGCAACTCCGACCTCCCCGCCCAGCAGCTCTGGGGCACCGTGCTGTCCTGCGCGATGGCCACCCGCAGCCCCGCCGTGCTGCGCGAGCTGGAGCCCGAGGCCAAGGCCAACCTCTCCCCGGAGGCGTACAACGCCGCCAAGGGCGCGGCCGCGATCATGGGGATGAACAACGTCTACTACCGGACCACGCACCTGCTCTCCGACAAGGAGTACAGCAGCATGCGGGCCGGTCTGCGGATGAACATCATCGGCACTCCGGGCGTCGAGAAGATCGACTTCGAGCTCTGGTGCTTCGCGGTCTCCGCCATCAACGGCTGCGGCCAGTGCCTCGACTCCCACGAGGGCGTGCTGAGCAAGGCCGGTGTCGCGCGCGAGGTCATCCAGGCCTCCGTGAAGATCGCCGCCGTGCTGCAGGCCGTGGCCGGCGTCCTCGACTCCGAGGCCGCCCTGGCCACCGTGAACGTCTGACCCCACGCCACACCACGCGGGCCCCCGCCGGACTTCCGTCCGGCGGGGGCCCGCGTGCGTTCCGGCGACCCCGCCCCGCGCACGGCGCGGCGGTACGGGCCCGCCGCCCTACTCGGCCGCGGCCGGCGCGCCCGCGGTACCCCGCGCCGCGGCGCCGGCGGCCGCGGCGGACGCCGCCGTCCGGGCGACGGCCGCCTCGCGGGCGGCCTCCAGCGCGGTGAAGACGGCCTGCCCGGCCTCGTTGCGGCGGCGCAGGTGGGCGACCACGGTGTTGGTGACCGCGATCAGCGGGACGGCGACGATGGCACCGCCGATGCCGCCGATGATGGAGCCGGCGGCCACGCCGAGCACCACACCCAGCGGGTGCACCCGGACGGCCCGGCCGAGGATCAGCGGCTGGAGGATGTGACCTTCGAGCTGCTGGACGGCGATCAGCACCACCAGCACCATCAGCGCGGTCCACGGGGAGGTGGTGACGAGCGCGATCAGCACCGCGACCGTCCCGGTGACCAGCGCGCCGACCAGCGGGACGAAGGCACCCAGGAAGATGATCACCGCCAGTGGCAGCGCCATCGGCACACCGAGCAGCTGGATGCCGATGCCGATGCAGACCGCGTCGATGAACGCCACGCAGACGGTGCCGCGGACGTACGCGGTGAGGGTGGCCCAGGCCTTCGGGCCGGCGCCGGCCATCGCGTAGCGGGAGTGCCGGGGCAGACCGCGCAGCGCCCAGCTCCAGATCCGCTCACCGTCGTAGAGGAGGAAGAAGGTGGTGAAGAACGCGAGCAGGACGGCGGTCAGCACCTCGACGGCGATCTGGGCGCCGGTGAGGCCGACCGAGGTGAGCTGATCGGTGTTGGTGCTGATCGCCTTGGTGATCTGGTCGGCGAAGTCCTTGATCTGCTGCTCGGTCAGGTGCAGCGGGCCGGTGATCAGCCAGTCCCGAAGGGTCGCGACACCGTCCTGGACCTTGCTGGTCACGTCGGACAGGTTGGTGGTGACCTGCCAGACCACGAACCAGCCGACCAGTCCGATCCCGGCCAGACCGCTCATGAACACCCCGCCGGCGGCCAGCGAGCGCGGTACGCCGTGCCGGCGCAGCCAGGAGACCGTGGGCTCCAGCAGCGCGGAGATCAGCAGCGAGGCCAGCACCGCGAAGGCCACCAGCCGCAGCATGTCGACGACCATGAAGACGACGTAGAGCGCGGCACCGAGCAGTAGCAGCCGCCAGGTCGACTCGGCGGCCACCCGCAGACCCCAGGGCACCGCCTCGGCCGGGGTGGCGGGCCGTCCGGGGTGGAGTTCACGCCCGAAGGCGCCGTGCGTGGGCACCGGCGGCGGGGCCGGGGTGTGCGCCACGGCGGCGACCTCCTCGCGCGGCGCCGGCACCGGGGCCGCCGCGACCGCGGCCGGGGGCAGCGCCCGGTCCGGTGGCGGCGCCACCTCGACCGGGGGTTCGTGGTACTCGGCCGCGATCGCGGCCCGCCGGCGCCGCTCGATCACGGCGGCCGCGCTCGCCACCACGGCCATGCCCTTGGCCACGGCCTTGAAGGCCTTCCCGCCCCGCGCCATCCTCGCTACCGCCGCTCCCCCGCTGGGCCGCCGTGCCGGCGGTACGCCGTGGGTCCCGCCACGGCCGTCAGGGATGAAACTACCCGGCCGGGCCGGCGCGAGTCCGGCGGGCGGGTCGGTTGGCGGGGATCGACGGCGGCGCGCGGCGCGACGACCGCCCCGCCCGGTCGATCCGTATCCGGACAAACCATCCTGGAGCGGGTGGTTTCAGGCATCGGGCAGCGGGGAGGAGTCCGAACGAGAACCGGAGCCATCTGTCGGCGGACCGGCCGGTGCGGGGAGCAACCAGGACCCCTCCCCGCGCCCCGCGTCCGCACCCGGGCCCGCACCGCCCGCGAGCGCACTGGTCAGCGCAGCCCGGGCGGGGCGGCCCGCCTTCTGTACGGCCACGGCGGCGGGGCGGACCGCCGCACACCACGGCCCCCGACCGCAGGGGAGCGGTCGGGGGCCGTGGGCGCGGTGCAACGCGGTTCGCGGTACCCGTGGTTCCTAGTACCAGTGGTGCGACTGCCAGAACGACCAGGCGCCACAGGGGCTGCCGTAGCGGCTGTTCATGTAGTTCAGGCCCCACTTGATCTGGGTGGCCGGGTTGGTGCGCCAGTCGGCGCCGGCGGAGGCCATCTTGGTACCGGGCAGCGCCTGGACCAGGCCGTACGCGCCGGAGCTCTTGTTGGTCGCGGTGTAGTCCCAGCCGCTCTCGCGCTTCACGATCTGGCTGAAGCACTGGAACTGCGCGTCACTGCCGACGATCGACTGGGCGAGTTCCTGGACCGAGCCGGGGCTGACCGAGACCGGCGGGGCCGACGTGTCGGTGGCGGCCATCGCCGAACGCGCCTTGGAGCGGTTGGCGGCGGCCTCGTCGGCCTTCCGCTTCTCCTCGGCCGCCTTGGCGGCCTTCTCCGCGTCGGCCTTGGCCTGCGCGTCCGCCTTGGCCTGCGCGTCGGCGGCGGCCTGCTGGCGCGCTGCCTCCTCGGCGGCCTTCTGCTCCGCGGCAGCCTTGGCGGCTGCATCGGCGGCGGCCTGCTGGGCGGAGGCCTGCGTGCCGATGTTGTCACTGATGGTCTGCGCCTGGGCGCCAGAGGGGACTTCGGCAAGCAGGGTCGCACCGGCGACGTCGACCGTCTGCATCGTCTTGCCCTCGCTGCCCGAGGCCATACCCACGACGGCACCGACAGCGGTGACGGCGGTGGCGGAGGCCACAGCGACTCCCCGGACCGAGATCCGAGTCACATGGTTTCCTTCCAGCATCGCCCATGCGTGACCGTACGGGCGCAACATGCCCCTTGGCGCTGCCCTCCGTACGGTGCTGGTCACGGGAGGTACTGACCCGACGTCCGGAAGCGGTGGGCGACCGGGCGTTGCGATCGGGCGGCGTACGGCTCATCGGTGTTCAATTGTGCGTCCACCCACCGGAGTTGGCGGACCATCCGGACCGGGCCCACGGTCTCCCGGGGGCCCTGTCATGCCGTACGCGGGGCCTGACAGAACCCTCACCATGCCGCACCGGGCACTGTCGACGCAATTCCCTGTTGCGTGGCGCATCTCACATTCACCGCACCGGAGTTCCCCGGACAGAAAGCACTCGATGTGATGAAAGGGACGGGGGCCCGCCCCGTCAGGAGCGGGCCCCACGCCCGAAGTTGACCGTATTGTCCGATTATGCCCCTATTGCTGGTGGATCACGGGTTGATGTCCTCCAGCATCTCCGTGACCAGCGCCGCGATCGGCGAGCGCTCGGAGCGCGTGAGCGTGATGTGGGCGAACAGCGGATGCCCCTTCAGCTTCTCCACCACCGCCACCACGCCGTCGTAGCGGCCCACCCGCAGGTTGTCCCGCTGCGCCACGTCGTGGGTCAGCACCACCCGCGACCCCTGGCCGATCCGGGAGAGCACCGTCAGCAGGACGTTGCGCTCCAGCGACTGCGCCTCGTCGACGATCACGAAGGCGTCGTGCAGCGAGCGCCCCCGGATGTGGGTCAGCGGCAGGACCTCCAGCATGCCCCGGGAGATGACCTCCTCGATGACGTCCGGGGTGGTGACGGCGGAGAGGGTGTCGAAGACCGCCTGCGCCCAGGGGCTCATCTTCTCCGTCTCGGAGCCCGGCAGATAGCCGAGCTCCTGGCCACCGACCGCGTACAGCGGCCGGAAGACCATCACCTTGCGATGCTGCCCCCGCTCCAGCACCGCCTCCAGACCAGCGCAGAGCGCCAGCGCGGACTTCCCCGTGCCGGCCCGGCCGCCCATCGAGACGATGCCCACCTCCGGATCGAGCAGCAGGTCCAGCGCCACCCGCTGCTCGGCGCTGCGCCCGCGCAGCCCGAAGGCCTCGCGCTCGCCGCGCACCAGCCGGACCCGGCCGTCACCGGTGACCCGGCCCAGCGCCCGGCCGCGCTCGGAGCTGAGCACCAGTCCGGTGTGGACGGGCAACTCCGCCGCTCCCTCGACGTCCAGCGCGGCGTCGTGGCCGGCCGCGAACAGCGCGTCCACCTCGTCGGCCGCCACGTGCAGCTCGGCCATGCCCGTCCAGCCGGAGGTGATCGCCAGCTCGGCCCGGTACTCCTCGGCGAGCAGGCCGACCGAGCTGGCCTTGATCCGCAGCGGGAGGTCCTTGGAGACGACGGTGACGTCGTACCCCTCGGCCTGCAGGTTGCGGGCGACCGCCAGGATCCGGCTGTCCGCCTCGCCGCCGGCGGTGCGGTAGCCGACCGGCAGTATCGACGTGTCGGAGTGGTTGAGCTCGACCCGGATGGTGCCGCCGAGCTCGCCGACCGGGATCGGCTCGTCGAGCCGGCCGAAGCGGATGCGGTAGTCGTCGAGGAGTCGCAGCGCCTGGCGGGCGAAGTAGCCCAGCTCCGGATGGTGCCGCTTGGCTTCCAGCTCGGTGACCACGACCACCGGCAGGACGACCTCGTGCTCCTCGAAGCGGGTCATGGCGAGAGGGTCCGCCAGGAGCACGCTGGTGTCGAGAACGTACGTGCGCCGGTCTGGCGTCCGGCGGCTCTTGGAACTGACCACTAGGCCTCCAGAGCGGATGACCCTGCGTCATCCGCGGCAAGCCGGCCCCCGCTGCCCCGGTGGCCTCGGGGCCGGTCTGCTCGGAGTATTCCCAGGCGAGGGGCGGTGCATTCGCGTTCTCGGAGAACTGACGGATCATTGCCGGTGAACGTTTGACCTCGCGCCGCGCCCGGGTAGGCCAGGCCTACTGGGGGGTCGGCAGGGGCCGATGGGGGCCGGCGGGCGTCACAGGCCCATCCGCCGGTGGCGCTCCTCGTACGCGCGCAGCGCCCGGAGGAAGTCCACCTTCCGGAAGGCGGGCCAGTAGGCCTCGCAGAAGTAGAACTCGCTGTGCGCGCTCTGCCAGAGCAGGAAGCCGGACAACCGCTGCTCGCCCGAGGTCCGGATGACGAGGTCCGGGTCGGGCTGGCCCTTGGTGTAGAGGTGCTCGGCGATGTGCTCGACGTCGAGGATTTCGGCCAGTTCCTCGATCGAGGTGCCCCGCCCGGCGTGCTCCTGGAGCAGCGAGCGGACGGCGTCGGCGATCTCGTGCCGGCCGCCGTACCCGACGGCGACGTTCACGGTGATCCCGTCGATCCCGGCGGTCTCCTCGGCGGCCCGCTTGAGCACGTCCGCGGTGTGCTGCGGGAGCAGGTCCAGCGCGCCGACCGGGTTGACCTTCCAGCGGCGGGCGGCGGCCAGGCCGGTGACGGCGTCCTCGATGATCCCGAGCAGCGGCACCAGCTCGTCGGCCGGCCGGGAGAGGTTGTCGGTGGAGAGCATCCAGAGCGTGACGACCTTGACGTGGGTCTCGTCGCACCAGCCGAGGAACTCGCTGATCTTGTCGGCGCCGCGCTGGTGGCCGTAGGCGGTGGAGCCGCCGGTCGCCTTGGCCCAGCGGCGGTTGCCGTCGAGGATCACGCCGATGTGGTGGGGGGTACGGGCGAGGTGGACCTCGACCCGGCGGCCGTAGAGGCCGTACATACCGTCCAGCAGGGTGCGCAGACCCGGCGTGCGTTCGACGACATCGCGCAGACCCATGGTTTTCGGCCCCTCCGTACTCATTCACCGGGGTACGTCACAACCCCCGGCGCAGCCTACTCCGGCCCGGAGGGAGTGGGTAAAGCCGCAGGTAGCGGTCCGGTCACAGTCCTGTGCGGAGCCTGTCGCGGGTGGCGCGGCGCGAGTGGCCGGAAGGCACCCGCGCGAACGCCCGGTGTCCACCGGGGCTCCGGATACGGAACGGTATCCGGTTCCTTAAGGAATCCGTAAGCCGACGATCCAATGCTTGACGACCACCAATGGTCTAGTCCAGCTTGTGACCCAGGGCGGAACGAGCACCAACCACCGCCCGGCCCAAGGCAGTACTGCGGACGCAATTCCCTCCTCACCTCCGGGCGCTCGAACCGAAGGCCTCGGCGCGCCCTCCGGCTCGGAGGGAGCCCTCCCCCACACGCGGCCGCCGCGCCCCCCACCGCGGCGGCCGCTCCTCCCCCACAGGAGCGCACCTCCATGGCCCGTACGCTGAACCAGCCCGCGCACAAGCGCCGGCGCAGCACCCTCCCGGCCCTCGCCGCCGGTGCCACCGCCCTCGTCCTCGCCGGCAGCGGCCTCGCCCTCTTCGCCGGCGGTGCCAGCGCGGCGGCCGGCAACCTGGTCTCCAACGGCGGCTTCGACTCCGGTTCGACCGCCGGCTGGGTCTGTACCGGCGCCGCGAGCGTCGTCTCCACCACGGTCCACTCCGGCACCGGCGCCCTGCAGGCCACCCCGGGCGCCGCGGACACCGCCGAGTGCACCCAGACCATCAGCGTGCTGCCCAACACCAGCTACACCCTGAGCGGCTGGGTCCAGGGCCCGTACGTCTACCTCGGCGCCCGCGGCACCGGCGGCACCGACCCGAGCACCTGGTCCAACCAGAACAGCTGGAACCAGCTCTCCTCCACCTTCACCACCGGCGCGAACGTCCAGAGCGTCACGCTGTTCGTGCACGGCTGGTACGGCCAGAGCGCCTACCTCGCGGACGACCTCACGCTGAGCGGCCCCGGCGGCACCTCCACGCCGAGCCCGACCGCGACGGCCACCGCCACGCCGACCGCGACCGCCTCGCCGACGGCCACCGCCTCGCCGACCGCGACCGCCACCCCCACGGCGACCGCCACCCCGACCCAGACCGCCACGCCGACCCCCACGGCGACCGCGACCACCACCCCGCCGGTCACCGGCCTGCCGAAGCACGTGGTCACCGGCTACTGGCACAACTTCGACAACGGCGCGACCGTCCAGAAGCTGAGCGACGTCCAGAGCGCCTACGACATCATCGCGGTCTCCTTCGCCGACGCCGTGCCGGCCAAGGGCGGGGCGATCAGCTTCACCCTCGACCCGGCGCTCTCCAAGGCCCTCGGCGGCTACACCGACGCGCAGTTCCGCGCCGACGTGAAGGCCAAGCAGGCGGCCGGCAAGAAGGTCGTCCTCTCCATCGGCGGCCAGAACGGCGCGATCTCCGTCGGCGACGCCACCGCCGCGGCCGCGTTCACCGACAGCGCCTACGCGATCATCAAGGACTACGGCTTCGACGGCATCGACGTCGACCTGGAGAACGGCGTCAACCCGACCTACCTCGGCAACGCGCTGCACAGCCTGCAGGCCAAGGTCGGCCCGAACTTCATCCTGACGATGGCCCCCGAGACCATCGGGATGTACAGCACCGCCGGCGCCTACTTCCAGCTGGCGCTGAACACCAAGGACATCCTGACCGTCGTCAACACCCAGTTCTACAACTCGGGCGGCATGAACGGCTGCGACGGCAAGGTCTACAACCAGGGCACCATCGACTTCATCACCGCGCAGGTCTGCACCCAGATCCAGGGCGGCCTGCGGCCCGACCAGGTCGGCATCGGCGTCCCGGCCTCCAGCAAGGCGGCCGGCGGCGGCTACGTCTCGCCGACCGTCGTGAACAACGCGCTGGACTGCCTGGCCACCGGCAAGAACTGCGGCAGCTTCGTCCCGCCGGCCAAGTGGCCCACCATCCGCGGCGCGATGACCTGGTCCACCAACTGGGACGCCAACAACGGGAACGCCTTCTCCAACGCGGTCGGCCCGTTCGTCCACCAGATGCCGTAACTCCCCCCGGCGCGCCGCTCCTTGAGGGTGGGGCCTGCGCGCCGACAACGGGGCCCGTCGTACCCGACCGGTACGGCGGGCCCCGTTCGTCATGAGATCCGTACGCGCCCGTCGCGGCCCCCACCACCCCGGTCCGCGGGCCCGGCCCTACTGCAGCAGCACCGCCGCCAGCGTGCCGAGCAGCAGGAACGGGCCCATCGGCAGGTCCAGTCCGCGCACCGACCGCCGCCGCACCAGGGCGGCCGCGGCCCGGGCCACCGCCCAGAGCCCCGCCAGCACCGAGGCCGCGAAGAGCCCGGTGAAGGCGGCCGACCAGCCGTACCGACCGAGCAGCGCGCCGAGGCCGAGCGCCAGCACGGTGTCCCCCGCGCCCATCAGGCCGAACCAACCGGGCAGTTCGAACAGCGCGGCGGCCACGAGCGCCACCAGCAGACAGCGCAGCAGCACACCCGGGCTGCCGTCCGCCACCTCCACCACCACCAGCAGCAGGGCGAGTCCCGCCGCCAGCGTCCAGCTCAGCGGGTACGGCAGCCGCCGCACCCGGGCGTCGGTGAAGCCGAGCACCACCCCGGGGCCGGCCACCCACAGCAGCAGCACCGCGTCGGCCGGGTGCGCCGCGGACAGCACGGCCGCCGCCACCGCCACGGTGACCGCCTCCACCTGCCAGGCGCCCGGACCCAGCCGCTCCCGACAGCCCGGGCAGCGCCCACCGGGCGGCAGGCCGCGCAACCCCCGTTCGCAGACCGGGCACCGCGTGCGCCACGGCCCGTCCTGCGGCACGGCGTAACGCACCACCAGACCCCGCAGCGCGGGCGCCACCAGCAGGCCGCCCAGCACCGCCCCGAGCACGACCGCGATCACGGCGCCCCCTCTCGTCCACCGCCGGAACCGGTCCACGGGCACCGGTACCGTTCCCCGGGAACCGCCCGGCACTCGCCGGCGTCCGACCTCGCGGCGCCACATCCGAATTCCGGCGCCGCACCGACCACATCATCCACGGGGAAGCACTGTGACCAACACTCAGAACGCGCTGCGCGCCGCCGTCCCGCTCGCCGCGCTGGCGCTCCTGCTGACCGCCTGCGGTCCGGAGAACGAGGACCCGGCCGCTCCGGGCGCGGCGGGCGCCGGCGGCGCGAGCGTCGCCGCCACCGGCACGCCGGGCGCCACCGGGGCCCCCGCGGCCACCGGCGGCACCGCGGGCACCGGGGGCACCGGGGGCACGACGCCGAACCCCGCCCCGTCCGCCGCCACCAGCGGCAACCCGATCGGCGGGGCCACCGGCGGCTCCGGCAGCGGCAAGATCGGCTACGACAACCCGCTGGCGCCCACCGCCACCGGCAGCTACCTGGGCAAGACCAAGGCCGACGTCACCCCGGTCTCGGTGGTCAAGGGCACCCTCGCCGAGATCGCGCCGTACAACTTCAAGCCCGCCGACCTCGACGGCAAGACGCCGTACTACGTGACCGTCTCGTTCACCAACCGCACCGGTGCCCCGCTCACCGACGAGTACTTCATGATGCGGTTCAAGGTGAAGTCGGACACGGCGGCCACCGGCGGCGTCCTGCCCGCCCCGACCGTCCTGAAGTCGATCCCGCAGTGCGACTCCGGCAAGAAGCCCGGCACCCTGGCGGACGGCCAGGCCCAGCAGCAGTGTGCGGTCTATCTCGTCCCGACCAACACCCCGCCGAAGTTCCTCGTCTTCGGCAGCGTTCTGGACACCGAGCCCCTGATCTGGAAGGCCGGCTGACAGCTCCGCCTGCCGATCCAAGGAGGCCCTTGAAGCCGGTCCGGCGCGTGTCCCCGCACGCGCGCCGGACCGGCCCGGGAAGCCCCTAAAGTAGGCAGGCATGCAGGTCATCCAGTCCAGCAAGCTCGCCAACGTCTGCTACGACATCCGCGGCCCGGTGCTCGACGAGGCGATGCGGCTGGAGGAACAGGGCCACCGCATCCTGAAGCTCAACACCGGCAATCCCGCCGTGTTCGGCTTCGACGCGCCCCCGGAGATCCTCCAGGACATCCTGCGCAACCTCTCCTCCGCGCACGGGTACGGCGACTCCAAGGGCCTGCTCGCCGCCCGCCGGGCCGTGGTGATGCACTACGAGGAGCGCGGGCTGCACGGTCTCACCGTGGAGGACGTCTTCCTCGGCAACGGCGTCTCGGAGCTGATCCAGCTGGCGATGACCGCCCTGCTGGACGACGGCGACGAGGTGCTCGTCCCGGCACCGGACTACCCGCTCTGGACGGCCTCCGTCTCGCTGGCCGGCGGCACCGCCGTGCACTACCGCTGCGACGAGCAGTCCGAGTGGTACCCGGACCTCGCCGACATCGAGGCCAAGGTCACCGACCGGACCAGGGCGATCGTGGTGATCAACCCGAACAACCCGACCGGCGCGGTCTACCCGCGCGAGGTCCTGGAGGGCCTGGTCGAGATCGCCCGCCGGCACAATCTGGTGGTCTACGCGGACGAGATCTACGACAAGATCCTCTACGACGACGCCGAGCACATCCCGCTGGCCACACTGGCCCCGGACCTCTTCTGCGTCACCTTCAACGGACTCTCCAAGGCGTACCGGGTCGCGGGCTTCCGCTCCGGCTGGATGGTGCTCTCCGGCGACCGGCACCGCGCCCGCAGCTACATCGAGGGCCTGACCGTGCTCGCCTCGATGCGGCTGTGCGCCAACATGCCGGCCCAGCACGCGGTGGCCGCGGCGCTCGGCGGCCGGCAGTCGATCAAGGACCTGGTCCTCCCCGGCGGCCGGTTGCTGGAGTCCCGGGACGCCGCGTACCGGCTGCTCAACGAGATCCCCGGGGTCAGCTGCGTCAAGCCGAAGGGCGCGCTCTACGCGTTCCCCCGGCTGGACCCGAAGGTCTACAAGATCAAGGACGACGCCCAGATGGTGCTGGACCTGCTGCGCGCCGAGCGCATCCTGCTGGTCCAGGGCACCGGCTTCAACTGGCCCGAGCCGGACCACTTCCGCCTGGTCACCCTGCCCCGGGCCGAGGAGATCACCGACGCCGTCACCCGGATCGGCGACTTCCTCGGCGGCTACACCCAACCGTGACCGCCGGCCGTCCGGCGCGCGCCTGACGCCCCGGTGGGCCGCTGCCCACCGGGGCCTGCCGCCGCTGCTGCTGCTGCTGCTGCTGCCGGTGTCGCTGACGGCCGGGAAAAGCTACGGCCGGAGTCCCGGTCCGGACGATCTCCTTGGTCGGGGAAAGATCGTCCGGCGGGGCTCCGGCCGTCCTGTCGCTCGGTCGGTGCGCGATTCGTGCCACGCACCCACCACTACTCGCCGCGCTGAGGCTCAGGCTCAGCCGAGGCGGGCGACCAGGTCTCGGTACTCGTCCCACAGCTCGGTGGGCGTGTGGGAGCCGAAGAGCTCCAGGTGGGCCGGGACGAGCGCGGCCTCCTGACGCCAGATGTCGGCGTCCACGGTGAACAGCAGGTCCCGGTCGGCCTCGGAGAGGTCCAGGCCGTCCAGGTCGAAGCCCTCGACGGTCGGCAGCACGCCGATCGGGGTCTCGACGCCCTCGCCGGTGCCCTGCAGGCGCTCGACGATCCACTTCAGCACGCGGCTGTTCTCGCCGTAGCCGGGCCAGACGAAGTCGCCCGCGCCGTTCTTGCGGAACCAGTTCACGTAGTAGATCTTCGGCAGCTTGGCGGCGTCCGCCCGGGCGCCGACCTTCAGCCAGTGGGCGAAGTAGTCACCCATGTTGTAGCCGCAGAAGGGCAGCATCGCGAACGGGTCGCGGCGCAGCTCGCCGACGGTGCCCTCGGCGGCGGCGGTCTTCTCGGAGGCGATGTTCGCGCCCAGGAAGACACCGTGCTGCCAGTCGAAGGACTCCGTCACCAGCGGGACGGCGGTGGCGCGGCGGCCGCCGAACAGGATGGCCGAGATCGGCACCCCCGCCGGGTCCTCCCACTCGGGCGCGATGGTCGGGCACTGCGCGGCCGGGACGGCGAACCGGGCGTTCGGGTGGGCGGCCGGGGTGCCGGACTCCGGCGTCCAGTCGTTGCCGCGCCAGTCGGTCAGGTGCGCCGGCGGCTCGTCGGTCAGGCCCTCCCACCAGACGTCGCCGTCGTCGGTGAGCGCGACGTTGGTGAAGACGGTGTTGCCCCAGAGGGTCTCGATGGCGTTGGCGTTGGTGTCCATGCCCGTGCCGGGGGCCACACCGAAGAAGCCCGCCTCGGGGTTGATCGCGTAGAGCCGGCCGTCGGCGCCGAAGCGCATCCAGGCGATGTCGTCGCCGATCGTCTCGACCTTCCAGCCCGGGACGGTCGGCTGG
This sequence comes from Kitasatospora sp. NPDC058218, assembly GCF_042882445.1. Lineage (NCBI taxonomy): Bacteria > Bacillati > Actinomycetota > Actinomycetes > Kitasatosporales > Streptomycetaceae > Kitasatospora > Kitasatospora sp. NPDC058218. The sequence continues at coordinate 121,845 of NZ_JBHVWC010000020.1, forward strand.
AGCATGGCGAGGTTGGTCTTGCCGCACGCGGACGGGAAGGCCGCCGCGACGTACGTGGCCTCGCCGTTCGGCGGGGTGAGCTTGAGGATGAGCATGTGCTCGGCCAGCCAGCCCTCGTCGCGGGCCATGGTCGAGGCGATGCGCAGGGCGTAGCACTTCTTGCCGAGCAGGGCGTTGCCGCCGTAGCCGGAGCCGAAGGACCAGATCTCCCTGGTCTCCGGGAAGTGCGAGATGTACTTGGTGCTGTTGCACGGCCAGGCCACGTCCGCCTCACCCTCGGCGAGCGGGGCACCGACGGTGTGCACGGCCTTGACGAAGTCGCCGTCCTCGCCGAGCTGGTCCAGCACGGCCCGGCCCATGCGGGTCATCACACGCATCGACACGGCGACGTAGGCGGAGTCGGTGATCTCGACGCCGTAGGCGGCCAGCGGGGAGCCGACCGGGCCCATCGAGAACGGCACGACGTACATCGTGCGGCCCTTCATCGCGCCGCGGAAGAGACCGCTCTCGCCCTGGAAGACCTCCCGCATCTCGGCGGGGGCCTTCCAGTTGTTGGTCGGACCGGCGTCCTTCTCCTGCTCGGAGCAGATGTAGGTGCGGTCCTCGACGCGCGCCACGTCCGTGGGGTCCGAGGCGGCGTAGTAGGAGTTGGGGCGCTTCTTCTCGTCGAGCTTCCTGAAGGTGCCCTGAGCCACCAGCAGGTCCGCGAGGCGCTGGTACTCCTCCTCGGACCCGTCGCACCACTCGATGCGGGCCGGCTGGGTGAGCTCCGCGATCTCGCTCACCCAGGCCAGCAGGCGCTTGTGACGGGTGGGCGCGGATGCGCTGAGAGCGAGGTTCTCGTACGACACGATCGCTCCGTTTCACGCCATCTCGGCACGGAGACGGCGTAGCGGGGGTTTGAGGGTGCTTGCAGCGTAGCTCCGGCCTCAAGCCCGGAACACGGCGCAACGGTGAAATTGACTCATCTTTTACTACATTCAGTCTGGTTACTTGTTGGTAATCAGTCGCCTCCGGCCGACCCTGACCTCTCGCACCCGACCTCCGAACACTCCAAAACGTCCAAGTAGTGATGATCACCACTTCCTACGCGTCAGTAACCTACGGATGCGTAGGTAACGGGTAGCATGCTGCCCATGACTGCTGAGCTCCTGGAGAGCGCGGAGCGTGCGGAGAGCAAGCCGACCTGGCGAGGCTGGCTGCACGCCGGGATGTTCCCCGCCACGGTGGCCGCCGGGATCGTGCTGATCTGCCTGGCCGACTCCACACCCGCCAAGATCGCCTGCACGATCTACTCGGTCAGCGCCTGGCTGCTGTTCGGGGTCAGCGCGGTCTACCACCGCTTCACCTGGGGACCGCGCGGCGACGCCGTACTGCGCCGCCTCGACCACGCGAACATCTTCCTGATCATCGCGGGCACCTACACCCCGTTCACCATCCTGCTGCTGGACGGCGCCGCGCAGCAGGTGCTGCTCTGGGCGGTCTGGGGCGGTGCGCTGGCGGGGATAGCGTTCCGGGTGTTCTGGGTCGGCGCGCCGCGCTGGCTGTACACGCCGGTGTACATCGCGCTGGGCTGGGCCGCCGCCTTCTTCCTGCCGGACTTCCTGCGCACCGGCGGGGTCGCGGTGCTGGTGCTGATGATCGTCGGCGGAGTGCTCTACAGCGTCGGCGGCGTGGTGTACGGGCTCAAGCGACCCGACCCCTCACCGCGCTGGTTCGGCTTCCACGAGGTGTTCCACGCCTTCACCCTCGGAGCCTTCATCGTGCAGTACGTCGGGGTCTCACTGGTGGCGTACAGCGCGGCCGGCTGAACCCGGCGCCCCACGACGGGCGGTCGACCGGTCCGACGACCGGGCGGCCGCCCGTTCCGCCGTCCAGTCCGGACCGGGCCTGCCCGGCCGGCCGCGGTCCGGGCGCTCGTGCGCCGGTCCGTCGTGCCCCGGGCGCTCGTACGCCGGGCGCTCGTACGGCGAACGCTCGCGCCCCGCCCGCTCCCGCGCGACGCGCTCACGGGCCGCACGGTCGTGGCCCGGATGGTCGGACGTCAACCCCTCGGACGTCAGTCCCTCGGACCCCGGTCCGTCGTAACCCGACCCCTCGACAGCCGGACCCCCGGCGGCCGGGCGCCCGGCGGCCGGGTACTCACGCACCGGATAGTCCCGGCCCGGGTGCTCGCGGATCAGCTGCTCGCGCGCCCCGTACGGGCGGGAGCCGGCCTGCCGCGCGTCCAGCGCCTCGCGGGCCCGGCGGCAGCGCTCACAGTGCGCGGCGTCCGGGACGCCGCGCCCCGACCGGTGCCCGCGCCGCGGACGCCGGTCGCGCGGCCCGGCCGGCTGGTGCAGCAGCTGCCAGCGCCGTCCGACGTACACCATCAGCAGCAGCACCTCGACCCCGGCGACCCCCAGCACCAGTGCGGCACCGTTGATCAGATAGGCCGCGACCACGGCCAGCGCGGACGCCACCACCACTGCCGCACCCCAGATCTGGGCGCTCGACTCCCTGCCGGCCATTCGACTTCCCCTTCCTGCGCCGGGCTCGTGGTCGGCTCCTGCCGCCCCACCCCTTCTCCGCTCTCGGCACGCTTCGGCCCGCACTGACCGATTGCCACATCGTATCTACCGTCAGTCACCCGAAGTCGCCCCGAGGCGGCGAACGCCAGATCAACGTTGCGTCAATTCCTTGTGCGGAACGCGCACTTCCAGGACACGTCACACAACGTGACGACACTTCATCGAATCCCGGAATGTTGACGGCGGCCACCTTTTGGGAGTTACTGTCATTTGACAGTGACTCCCCCGAAGGCTCCGGAGGTTGCCGTGCCCACGCCCGCCGTCCCCGCCCCGCCCGCCCCACCCGGACCGGACCCACGGCGCTGGCTGGCGCTGGTCGCCGTCGCGCTGAGCGTCCTGGTCATCAGCTTCGACATGACGATCCTCAACGTGGCCCTGCCGACCCTGGCCTCCCAACTGCAGGCCACCACCGGGCAGCAGCAGTGGATCGTCGACTCCTACACCGTGGTCTTCGCCGCCGCGATGCTCCCGGCCGGCCTGCTCGGGGACCGCTTCGGCCGCCGCCGCACGCTCACCGTCGGCCTCGCCCTGTTCGGCCTCGCCTCCGCCGTCGGCATGCTCGCCGACAGCCCCGGCACCCTGGTCGCCGCCCGCGCCGCGATGGGCCTGGCCGGCGCCCTGGTGATGCCGATGTCCATGGCGGTGATCCCCGGCCTGTTCCCGGCCGGGGAACAGCGCCGCGCCACCGCGATCCTCTCCGCCGCGCTCGCCGCCGGGACCCCGCTCGGCCCGCTGATCGGCGGCTTCCTGCTGCAGCACTTCTGGTGGGGCTCGATCTTCGTGATCAACGTCCCGCTGACGGTGATCGGCATCGTCGCCTGCGTCCTGCTGCTCCCGGAGACCCGCAACCCCACCGCGCCCCGGATCGACGTGCTCGCCACCGTGCTCGGCGCGGGCGGTCTGGCCGCGCTGACCTACGGCATCATCGAGGGCCCCGACCGCGGCTGGGCCGACCCGCTGGTGCTGGGCGTGATCGGCGGTTCGCTGGTCGCCCTCACCGTCCTGGTGCTGCGCAGCCGCCACCAGCGCGCCCCGATGCTCGACCTCACCCTGCTCGCGGACCCGACGTTCCGCTGGGCCGCGGTGGCCGCGACGCTGGTCTCACTGGTGCTCTTCGGCGCGTTCTTCGTACTGCCGCTGTACTTCCAGAGCGTGCTGGGCGCGGACGCCTTCGGCACCGGCCTGCGGCTGATGCCGATGATGCTCGGGCTGATGGTGGCCGCCAGGCTCAGCGAGGGGCTGGTCGCCCGGATCGGCCCCCGGGCGGTGATCGCCCTCGGACTGACCTCACTGGCCGCCGCCCTGCTGCTCGGCAGCCGCACCGCGGTCTCCGACGGCTACGGCCTGGCGGCCGTCTGGCTCACCCTGCTCGGCCTGGGCATGGGCCTGTCGCTCATCACCGCCCAGGCCTCCGCCCTGCTCACCCTGCCGCCGGCCCGGGCCGGGGTCGGCTCCGGGCTGATGCAGACGCTGCGCCAGGTCGGCGGCGCGATCGGGGTCGCCGTCTTCGGCAGCCTGCTGGCCGGTTCGTACCGCGGCGCGCTGGACACCGCCGCGCTGCCCGCCGACGCCGCGCACCGGGCCGAGCAGTCGGTGGTCGCCGCCGACGCGGTGGCCACCGCCTCGGGGGACCAGGCGCTGGCCGCCTCCGCCCACGCCGCCTACGTCCACGGCATGACGGTGGTCCTCCTGGTCTCCGGGGTGATCGCCCTGCTGTCGGCGGTGCTGGTCGCGCTGCGGATGCCGGCCGCCGAGGCACGCGTCGCCACCGGCGCCGACCCGGCGGCGGAGACCGCCGCCGTCCCCGCCGCCGATCACGGATAATCGAAGGTATGAGCGCAACGCAGCCGACCACGGCGCCCCCGGCGGACCCGGCCGACACGGTCCAGGCGATGCTGGAGGCGCCGCTGTCGCTGCGCGAACGGAAGAAGCTGAAGACCCGCCAGGCGATCCGCCGCGAGGCCTACCGGCTGATCGCCGCCCAGGGCTACGAGAGCACCACCGTGGAGCAGATCGCGGCGGCGGCCGAGGTCTCGCAGTCCACCTTCTTCCGGTACTTCGCCACCAAGGAGGACCTCGTCCTCAGCGACGAGTACGACCCCGCGATGGTCACCGCGCTGTTGGCCCGACCCTCTGACGAACCGTTTCTGCGGTCCTGCCGGGAGACCCTCGTCGTTCTGGTCCGCGAACTGCCCCAGGGCGAACGGGACGAACTGCTCACCCGGATGCGCCTGATCTCCGAAGTCCCCGCGCTGCGCGCCAGGATGCACGAGACCGCCAACGACCCGCAGCGGCTCTACCTCGATGTCCTGACCCGGCGCCACGGCGTCGAGGAGCCGACCTTCGAGATGCGGATCACCGCGGCCGCCATCGGGGCGGCGACCACCGAGACCGCCCTGCGGTGGGCCGAGAGCGGCGGCCGGCAGGACATCGCGGACCTGGTCGACCACACCTTCGCCGTGCTGGAGCGCGGCTTCACCGGCCTCTAGGACCGGTC